>PUNN01000302.1 GCA_003552605.1 Phycisphaeraceae bacterium | reverse complement strand
GTCGACATCGTCGCCGCACGCTTCCGCAAGCTCCAGTACGAACGATCCCGCCCGAAGCACAAAGTCACCGATCAGCAGGGCCGGTGGATGACCTACGAGCAATTCCAGCAGCGGCAGCGCGAGAAGGAAGAGGAAGAATCGTAACTGGATCGCGCCGGGTGAACCCGGGAACGGCGCCCGCCGGGCCTGCGCGGCAATCCCTCCCCGCGGCAGGGGGTGGACCTGGGCGCATGTCATGCATCCGGAGCGTTGTGATACAAGCCCCGCGCAGGTGCCGTTTTCACTGTGGACACGCCGCGGCGGAACCTGCGTCACTGACCGCTCACCGCTTTCGAAACTGCGTCGGTGATTCACCCGTGGCCTGGCGGAACGCCTTGGAAAGATGCGAGAGGTAATTGAAGCCGGTGCGCGCGGCGATGTCGGCAAGGCCGAGATCGGTTGTGCGCAGCAGTGTCTTCACCCTTTCAATGCGCACACGGGTGATCTCGGCGAAGATCGTCCGGCCAAGCGCGGCCTTGAAGCGGTTCTCGAGCGTGGTCCGCGAGACCAATACCTCATCGAGCACCTTCTCCACGGTCAGCCCCGCCGTCGCCTCACGGCGGATCAACTGCAACGCCGCGGCCACATCCGGGTCGTCCACCGCCAGCACATCGGTGGAATGGCGCTCGACCACACGGACCGGTGGCACGGTAACGACTTTCGGCACCTTCTCCTTGCGGATCATCCGGTCGAGCAGGCCCGCGGCATCATGGCCGATCCGCTCGGCCCCGTGATCGATGCTCGTAATCGTTGGCCATGAAAGCTCGGCGAAAAGTTCCTCGTTGTTGATCCCGAGCACGGCGATGTGTTCCGGCACCTTGAACCCAGCGCGCAGGGCCGCGCGGATGACGGTGAATGCGGTGCGGTCCTCGGCGGCGAGGATGCCACTCTCAGCACCGAGTGCGCCCACCCATTGCGACAGATGCTGCTGCACCTGCCTCGCATCTGCCCCCGGCTCGAAGAATTCACACCGACAGTCATGGCCCTCAAGTGCCTCGGCGAACGCCCGCCCGCGCGGGTGGGAATAAGGATCAGGTCGCAGGTCAACGTAACCGAACCGGCGGAGGCCCCGGTCGAGCAGGTGTTCGGCCGCGAGGCGGCCGACCGCGGTGTGGTCCGAGACCACCGTCGGGAAGCCGGGCACCGGCTCGGGGGTGGCCACGGCGACTGCCGGCAGGCCCGATCCGGCCACGGCCTCGGCCAATCCGGGGATGCGGCCGCCGAAGATGACGCCATCGTAAACCGAGAGGTCTCGACTGCGGAACAGCTCCAGGGTGGGCACCTGGTCGAGATCAAACCGCCACGGCCCCCGCCGCCGCGCGTACCCCCCGATCCCCCGGATGAGCGGCCGGCCGGCGGCGGTGTGGGTGTTAATCTGGAGAAGGATCTCGAGCATCGACACACCCTGCCCGGGACCGATCCGTCCTCACGACGACCGGGATTTTTACATTGTATAAAAGAAAAACAAAATCGTGCAATCACGGGGACAGCGCGTGGTGTAGCATTGCATCATCAGCCTGAGTCGCGTCGAGCGTGTCGACGCCGGATCAAGATGGAGGCTCGGGTTTTTGCACATGTGTGGCTGGCCGATTCGTGGCCCGGCAATGGTTTCTCAACCCCTTTTTGGAGGTATCAGCGATGGAGACGACAAGCAAACAGGTCACCGGACGCAGGATTTGTGGGATTGCTGTAGCAGGCTTGCTCGGGGCGGGCCTCATGATGCCGCAGGCGGCGACGGGCGCCATCATCGTCAACCAACTCGACACGGATCGTACCGGCGACTGGAACTTCCGCCAAGATGATCCCGGCAACTTCGCCAACACGTGGAATGAGGATGGCACGCACTTCGCCTTCGCCGGGGACGCCGCGACGGCCACATCTTCGGCCACCTTGCCCAGCGCCGGCAACTGGAGTGTCGAGATGTGGATGCCATCCCGTTCGGCCACGGATAACGCCCTGCTGACCGTCGAGCAAGGCGGCACCAGTACGCAGTTCCGGCTCAACCAGAGCGATGGCGCTGAACGTTGGTCTGGCAATTGGCTCTCCCTGGGTGTCTACGACCTGGATGCCGATGAAGTCAGTGTCACCCTTGATAACGACGGGGCATCGGGTGATGGTGATAACGTCGCTTCAATGACCGGCGCCGTTCGCTTCGCCCAGCTTGACGATGGCGTGACGCCGTTTATCATCAGCAGTGTCCTTGGCCCTGTCGGCAGCGAAGGTGAGTTCTATACGGAAACAGGCGACAATTTCTTAAGCCGTGATGCCGGCATCTGGGACGATGCGAGCCGGATCAGTGACGATCCCGACGCCGAGTTCGTCTATCACAGCATGCCGTTGGCGCATGGGCTGTACGAGTTGGACTTCAACTGGGGCGGACACAGTAATCGGACGGAAGAGGCCCAGATGACCGTATTGGATGCCGACGGCACGGAACACTCGTTCACGTTCGATCAGACCGCTGAGCCCGCCGATTGGGTTTCCGTAGGCACGTTCACGCTGGATGGCTCCAGTGAGATTCGGCTTACCAGCGAAGATAGTGACTGGTTGGAAGCCGGAATGATAAGGGCGACCTACATCCCCGAGCCGGCCAGCCTCGCCCTGCTCGGGGCCGGCGGCTTGGTGCTGCTCAGCCGCCGCAACCGGCAGCGGGGCTGAGCCCGGCCCCCCGGCCCCCCGGCTCGCTGGCCGCGGCCGGCGCGACAATCCAAGCTCAACAGGGGCCGACGGGAAAGCGTCGGCCCCTGTTGTTTCTTACCCGCCACCGGCCTCGCGCCCGATTCCCCCATCGGGGCGGCCATGGTGACCATGCCCCGACGGGCAGGCCTAAGATTGAAATGATAACGATGCCTCACCGCTCCGCCGCTTTCACGCTCATCGAACTGCTCGTGGTGGTCTCGATCATCGCGCTGCTGATCGCGATCCTGCTGCCGGCGCTCGGGGCTGTCCGCAACGCTGCGATCCGCATCCAGTGCGCCTCGAACGTGCGGCAGATCCACATGGGGGCGGCCGCCTATGCCACCGATCACAACGGCCGTTACCCTCACCGTGGCGGCACCGGCATGCCCCACGATGTCGGGCCGCTCCAGGAGACCTTCTTCGAACGCTATTTCAGCACTGAAGAGCGGGAGCAGATATTCTTCTGCCCCGGTGAGTTGCGAAACGTCCGCTTCCCCGGCGGCCCGCACGGCTATCACGACCTGATGACCTATCAGTACAACAACTGGGAAACCGGCCTCTTCGAGCCGCCGGCCGATATCGCCACGCAGGATGCCCCGGCCGGCCTGGCGCTGTGGAACTGCCTGACGGCGGAGAAAAACAACGGCAACTGGCTGGCCCACGATGTGCCCGAGCGGCCCATCACCCCCGGCGGGGCCAACGCCGTGTTCACCGATGGCTCGGCCCGCTGGGTCGAGCACGAGGACATGGAAGCGATGTTCGAAGGACACGCCGCCCACGGCAACCAGTTCTGGTGGCCGAGCCCCCCGGCCCACCTGCGAAACAACTGACCCCCGCCCCGCCCCTTCGCTCCCTTTCCCTGCGGCCAAGGAGCCGGGCCCGCAATTCCCCGCCAAGGTGCCCGCAGCGCACGTCATGCATCCGGAAGAACCAGGGCGAACGCACGTCGGGGGCATGGCTGTG
>PUNN01000023.1 GCA_003552605.1 Phycisphaeraceae bacterium | reverse complement strand
GGGGGCTCCGGGAGTTCCGGGGGCTCCGGGGGGTTCCGGGGGGTTCCGGAGGCCCCCTTGGGACTCGCATGGCCATCGGCTGGGGCCCAGGAAGCCGCTGACCATGCCGCCCCATTTCAGGAGCGACATGCGTTCGCCCTCAGCCACCCCCGATGGCGCGGCGGCAATCGAGCCCGGAGGGCATGGCCCTGCCCCGCGCGCCGCAAGTTTAATAAATCGATTGCACAAAAGGCCCTCCATCGGCGCCACGTTCCCTGCGCATTGCCTACAATGAGCGCGTCCGCATTTCCGGGCACCTTCACTTAGATATGCAAATAGTGGACTTTTGAGTCCAAAAAGGTCGAGCTGAACCATGATGCTATGGCAACCCGCACTGCCCCAGCAATACACCCGCATGAACGAGGCCGAACTCGCCGATGCCATCGCCGCGCGGAAGCGCGAACTCGGTGACCGGCTGGTCATTCTCGGCCACCACTACCAGCAGGATCAGGTGATCCAGTTTGCCGACTTCACCGGCGACAGTTTCAAGCTCAGCCAGCTTGCCGCAAAGCAGGTGCATGAATCCGGGGCCGAGTACGTGATCTTTCTCGGCGTGCACTTCATGGCCGAGTCGGCCGACATCCTCACACCGGATGAAACGGCGGTGATTCTGCCTGACCTCGGCGCCGGCTGCTCGATGGCTGACATGGCCGACTACGAGCAGGCCGTCACCGCATGGGAGCAGATGCACGAGCTGCTCGATGAAAAGGCGTTCAACGGGCGGGTGATTCCGATCTGCTACATGAACTCCTCGGCAGCCATCAAGGCATTCTGCGCTGAGCGCGGCGGGGCCGTCTGCACCAGCAGCAACTGCGCGGCGATCTTCAAGTGGGCTCTCGAAGGCGGCACGCAGCCCCGTGCCGAGGGTGAACAGATCAAGATCCTGTTCCTGCCCGATCAACACCTCGGCCGGAATACCGCCGCGGCGATGGGTTACGACATCAACCGCGACATGTGCATCTACAACCCGCGCGACACCGACCCGGCCCTGCTCGGCGGCTGCACCGAGACACAAATCGAGCAATCCACCTTCATTCTCTGGAAGGGACACTGCTCGGTGCACATGCTGTTCCGGCCCGAGCACGTGGACCAGATTCGCAACATGTGGCCGGATGCGACCATTATCGTCCACCCCGAGTGCGATCACACGGTGGTTCAGAAAGCGGATATGTCGGCCTCGACCGAAGGGATCATCAAGGCCATCGAGGCGGCACCGGCCGGCTCACGCTGGGCCATCGGCACCGAGGTTCACCTGGTCAACCGTCTTGCCCAGGCCGCGGCAAAGCGCGGCGTGACGGCGCGCATCCTCTCCGACTGCCAGTGCCTCTGCACGACGATGTTCCGCATCGACATGCCTCACCTGCTGTGGGCACTGGACAAACTCGCCGCGGGCGAGGTGGTCAACCAGATCAAGGTCCACCCCGATGCGCGCTATTGGGCCCTCGAGGCGATGAACCGGATGCTCGCCCACACCGGCCAATCCCCGCAGCCCCCACTCGCGGCCACCGCCGCGGGCCATCCGTAAGCCACCGCGGCCAGACGCGCTGGCCGCCCCGAACATCAGCCATCCGCCCACGCACGACCCGGAAAAGCCTGGGTGCATGACACTTTTCGCGGGTGTCTCCAACTGCATCATTCCGTAGGGGGGTCATGGTCAGCGGGCTTTCCGGGGGTCTTCAGCCCGATGGCCATGGCAACCCCGGGCCGCCCGCAGCCCCCCGGAACCCCCGAAGCCGCATGGCCATCGGCCGCAGACGGCCGCTGACCATGCCACCTCCCGCCACTTCTCGACATGATTTGACATCGACGGAGGACGCGAGAAGTGTCATGCACCTCCACGCACCCGGTTCATGCCACGCGGCGCTGGCCGCCGGGCAGGTGACGGATGAGCTGTTCCATCAGGATGTCACGGTCGATGGGCTTGGTGGCAAAATCATCGCAGCCCGCGGCGATGCAGCGCGCCCGGGCACCCGGGTCGACGCGACCGGTCAGGGCCAGGATTGTTCCGGTGTAGCCGCGATTGCGAAGCCGCCGCGCTGCTTCACAGCCGTCGAGTTTCGGCATCTGCATGTCCATGATGATCACATCGTACGCCCGCCGCAGCGCTGCAGCTTCCAGTGCCTTCTCGACGGCGGCATGGCCATCGGCCACGAGGTCAACATCAAGGCCGAACCGGCCGAGCAACAGCCCCATCAGTCGCCGATTGTCCGCATCGTCCTCAACCAGCAGCACGCGACCGTGCAGTGCCACGGCCGGCTCATCCGAGGACGGCTCCCCTTCATTCTCACACGCGGCTTCATCCTCGAGCATTTCGACCGCGGCCAGCGGTCCGGTCTCGAACTCGAGGCTGAACCGGCTGCCATTGCCCACTTCGCTCGTCACCGTCAGATCACCGCCGAGCGCCCGGGCCAGATGCCGGGCAACGACCAGCCCCAGCCCCGTGGCACCGTGACGTGGCTGCTGCAAGCGGTCCTCACCCGTAAACGGCTCGAAGAGCATCCCGCACTCAGAAGGCGGGATGCCCGCGCCGGTGTCGGCAACCTCGATTCGCATGCGGGGCTCGGGAGCATCCGGTGGCGTGGCCAGTGTCAGGCGCACCGTGATCTGCCCCTGGTCGGTCCATCGGATGGCATTATCGATAAGCGTGGTCAACATCTGGTGCAGCCGCGATGGATCGGTGCGGACCTGGCGGGGCAGCGGTGGATCGCACTCGATCCACAAAGCGAGGTTCTTCGCCGTAGCACGCGGCCGAAGCCGCCGCGCAACCTCCCGGGCGATGCGAAGGGGTGAGCATTTCAGGCGCTCGACCGTCATGCGGCCGGCTTCAATCAATGACAGGTCGAGCACGTGACCCACCACATCGAGCATCTGCCGTCCGTTGCGTTGAATCGCCCGCATCTGCTCGGCAAGGTCATCATCCTCACCAGCACGTTCGCGCGCAAGATCGGCAGAGGCGAGGACGGCCGTCAGGGCCGAGCGGATGTAGTGGCCGATGCTGACGAGGAAACTGCTGCGCGCTGTCTTCTCATGCTCCGCCACATCGCGCACCGAGCGAAGCTCAGCCTCTTTCTGTCGAATGCCGGTGGCGTCACGCACCACGGCGAAGATGTGTCGCGTGTCCTCCTGCCCCTGCCCATCAGCGCCGCCCGAGGGCGAATCGGCGAGTGCGATCATCACCTCGACCGGCACGCGCGAACCATCGGCCCGCATCAACTCCGTGTCGAACCGCAACGAGCGCGCTGTTTCGAGCATGCCCAGGGTCTCGCTCCAGGCGCTTGGGCTCATCAGCGGGTCGACCTCGGCCACCTGCATCTTCAGCAACTGCTCACGGTCTCGACCCAGCATGCGGCAGCCGGCATCATTGACCCAGGTGAACCGGCCGGAGAGGCTCAAGTGAAAGACCGGATCACACAGATGCTCGAGGGCGGCCCGCGTCCGCTCCAACGGTGCATTATAATGACGATATTGCGTCACATCGTCCACCCAGCGTGCCAGGGAGTGATGTGGCCCCTCCCCGGCCACCACGCCACGGTCACGCACCCATTTCAGTGAGCCATCCAGCGCGATGATGCGGTAGGTCAGGTCGAACCCCCGGCCTTCGGCCGCGGCCCGGGCGAATTCATCGGCGGCGGCATGGCGGTCAT
>PUNN01000366.1 GCA_003552605.1 Phycisphaeraceae bacterium | reverse complement strand
CCGGACTCACTGCTCGTCGCTCACGAATTATCTCATTCACGGTCTGGCGGGATACACACAATGCCTCGGCAAGTCGGGAAACGGCTATGCCTGATAAACGGAAATCGGCGTAACCATAGACGGCTCTACGCGACATCTTCCTTGACAGCCGCCGCTTGTCAACAAGAGTTCTTTTATCGCCCCGGGGGAGGTCATCCGTCTGATGGCGCACGTCCTCTTCTCAGTACACGAACCGCTTGATACTATCCCCAAGAGGAAGATGGCGGGCGCCGCGCCCTGGGAAGTAGCTGACAGAAATGGAGGACTACCAACGATGTCCACGAAGATTAGTAAAGACGAAGCTCATAGGCTGGTGGATCAGTTACCGGCCGATGCAACATGGGAAGACTTGATGCATGAGATATACGTGCGAGAAGCTATTGAAAAGGGACTCGGCGACAGCAATTCCGGAAGAACAAAGGATGTGGAAGAGGTCAGGGCCAAATTCGGCTTGACGGAATGAAAGTTTATTGGACCGAAACGGCTGAGGCGCATCTGGACGCGATATACGCGTATATTGCGCAGGACTCAGAAACCTATGCCCTCCGAACGGTAGATCAGATTACAAGAAAATCCCGGCAGATCAGTGAGTTTCCTTTGTCCGGGCGCCGAGTACCTGAATACGACATGAATCAGATAAGGGAAGTTCTCTCTGGCCCATACAGGATTATCTACCATGTCAGATCTGCTCAAATCGATGTTCTTGCTGTAATTCACGGTGCAATGAACGTCGTGCGCGATGAGCCAGAATAAGCAATCCGTAATACCCTCTCCAACCCCGGCCACCGCGACGAAGGCTTCGCCGGCCGCTTCGTCCCAGGCCTTGCGCGCAAGTCCGACGGGTCGCTCTTCTTTCTCATGCACCTCGCGAGCCACATGCGCGCGCTCGAGGACGGCGGCTCGTGCATAGGTATCGCCTTGAACGGCGGTCCGCTGTTCACCGGCCCGGCCGGAAGCGGCGAGAGCGAGATCCGCGCAAGCCTATTCTTGGCGGCATAGTTCGGTCCAAGAAAATGTCCGCACCCCCGAAGTGGTCAAAAGTACTTGCCATTTCCACGTGGTGCTCGATGATCGCTTCAAGCTTCGCTTTCAGCCAGCCGTATCGCTTCTGCAGCCGCTCACTTGGCGAACCGTTGGCGTAATAGTGTTTCTTCCTGATGTCCAGAAGTCGGCAGGGCTGTAAGCATCCACAAACTCCTTCAAAAGGCGGTATTTTCGGACTTCGCTTTCGTTGTTATGAGGTCCTCCTCCTGAAGGCCTCATCCTGACACCTGGACCGGCTCACGTTCAGGGGGCACCGCCAGATCCTATCCCCTCAGTAGCAGTCCACGCTACAATTATCGCCGCAGGCGGAACGACCGGGCGGGAAAACTCTGTAACGGGTTGGCAATTACCGAACGCGACCGCGGGGCATCGGGGACCGTTCCCGCTTCGCTTTCGGCGCAGTTCAGTTTGTGGAGGGAGCGGGTTGGAAAAATTGCTGAGCAACGGCAAGTACATACTACTGATCCTGATTGCTCTGATAATGATGTATGTCTTTTCGATCCAGTACACGAGCATCCGTGAGGTGATAGAGAAGAAGTACTACAATCAGCAACAGCTGGTTGAGAAGAATATCCTGCAGACGGTGAGCTACATCAACGATGCCTATCAGATCGCCGAACAGCAGCTGAATCAGGAGATGCGAGAGTACTCACAGCAGATGGTCGCAAAATACCAGGACAATCCCGATGTGATGGAGTGGGATCTCGCGACGCTGCAGGAGCGGTTCCAGGGGTACGATATCTATATCGTAGACCAGGACCTGAAAATCATTCGGACGACCTATCAGGACGACCTGGGTCTCGACTTCTCTCAGTTCGGCAGTTTTGCCACCATTCTGCGGGAACGAATGGCAGGAGATACTTTTGCAGTCGACAGACTTGACCTTTCAACTCAAGCCGGGGAGATCAGGAAATACAGCTATATGCCTGGTCCCGACCATCAATACCTGTTCGAACTGAGTGTCAGTATTGAAGAGCGGTACCCCTCTTTTCAGAGTCTGAACCTGTTCAAAGACGCCACGACGTTGACGCAAGAATACGAACTGGTTGAAGACATAGGCTTCTACAGCGTCGAACCGCTGAGACAGGGAGTTGCCAAACTCAGAAACACCAAACGCCCGTACCTGAACCCGGATGTGCCGGAGTTCGAAGAGAAGCTCGCCAGAGATGCAGTTAACACCAACGCGATGCAGCGAGGCACACAGACCATTGACGGCATACAGCGCAGCTATCGCTTCTTTCCCGCATTGACCAGCACGAAGGAAAACGAGCAGGGATGGAACTCCTACGTTGTGGGGATCGTCTACAATGACCAGGTGATGCAGGATGAAATCGACGGTCACCGATACCTGTTCATGATCAACGTCGTATCCATGGCGGTCCTCTTCGTCGGCTTCATCGCCGTGGTCGTGTATCTGCTCCGGAAGTTTGAGTACCAGGCTCACCACGACAAGCTGACCGGGCTTGCGAATCGCAAGCATTTTGTGGAGTCCTTCAGCCGGCTGAGGAACAGGGCAGATGCCAATGGCGACTGTATCGGCGTCGTTTTTATCGACATCGACAAGTTCAAGGAAATAAATGACAGTCATGGACACGATACCGGAGATGCGGTGCTGAGAAGCATCGCCTCCAGAACGGAAAACCATCTGAAAGAAAAGGACCTGAAAGCCCGTATGGGTGGCGACGAGTTCCTTATAGCCCTGGCAGACCTGAAGTCAAAAGAGCAGATAACAGAGGTCGCGGTTCGACTGATGGCGGAGCTGAAGAAGCCGCTGTCCGTTAACGGACGAGAAATCCCCGTCAGTGTCAGTGGCGGGATCAGTGTCTATCCCGACGACAGTCGAAACCTGGAGACGCTCATCAGTAAGGCGGACATGGCGATGTACGAGGAAAAGCGAAGGGAATAGCGCTCCCGTTCGGGAAAGCCGATTGCGAATTATAGGTGAAGCGAAGATATCAGGACGGTCGATGACCTGTAGGTCTTCTGTGGCGCCCCGGTGTCGATGTTGTCGCCCACCTCAGGTTTTTGCGAAGCGAAATACCATGCGAACACCCTATATGAGGCACTACAGACATTTGGGAACACAAGGGTCGTACCGCAGGCGCAGCCGAGGAACGATCCCGACAATGCTGCGCTGGAACCCGCATTTCCATGCCGGATGCTCAGGCCGGGCAGCAGCCGCAGGCTGCGACCAGGCTGATCAAAATCGGGCGGTCTCCACCGAGATTCGATCCCACTCGCCTCAGTTGACAGACTCCTCCGGCACGCTCCACGGGAGACGTGTGTCTGTTTCCCGGCACAACCACTTCCGCAACAGCCCTGATTTGTCCTATCGCTGCGTCTGGCCCGGACCGGCGCAGACGTAATCGCAAGCGGCAGGGACGTAGAGAAGCTTCAGAAGCTTGCCGACGAGACCGGCTGCCGCACGCTCGCTTGTGGGCAAGGGTGAACCTCCAGATTTCAAGTTAAAGTTGTAATTTGGCGGGCATTCGGTATACTGTGGGTATGATACCTCGAAAAATGGGCTCGGTACTGGAGAGAGTCGCCGCGACCTTTCCGGTGGTGACTCTCCTCGGGCCGCGACAATCGGGGAAAACGACCT
>PUNN01000340.1 GCA_003552605.1 Phycisphaeraceae bacterium | reverse complement strand
CCGCACCGGCGCCCCGGGGCGCCGCGGGGCGCTGCTGCCCCCCGGCGGCACGGATCACACCTTACCCGCACCGGGCCCGTGCCGCTGCATGTCGATCCGTGGCAGAGGGGGGCGCCATGTCCATCGGCTGCGAACCCTGGAAGCCGCTGACCATGCCATCAGGGTCAGCAGCTACATGTCCCCCTTTGGCTGGCCCCGTCAGCGGCCGCGAGGAGCATGATGGAGGCTCGATTGCCAACACCTGATCTGACAATAGTTTGCAGGGTCTGCTGGGCCGGCCAGCCGGGCTCCTGCTGTCGGGTGCATGACACGCGTCGCAGGATGTGTTTTTCTCCCTCCCCCCGTCTTCCGGTGTGGCTGGTGGCCCGGCGGCGAACCCCATCACAGGCCGCCATGGCCATCGACTGCCCCCCGGACCTCCGGACCTCCGCCCCCCCTGAAGCCGCTGGTCATGCACCCGGGGTCCCCGTGCCAAGTGTCATATGCCCTTTGCCCTGGTGCCGCCCTGACGCACTGGACATGCCGCCTGTTGGGGAGCATAATCCCGACTTCCACAGGCGATGAGGCCGCCCGTCATCCGGTGGCGGGGCGGAAAGCTGCAAATCATCGCGGTTCTGCTGAAACTGTAAGGAGACCTCACATGACATCTGATCAGTCCCACAATGATGCCGTAAATCAACAGGCGGCCGAGCAGACCGGCCAGCGACAGGTGCGCCTTCGCATCGATGAGCGGGAGATGCGGACGAGCTATACCAATGCCTACCGCACCAACACGACCGCGGAAGAGGTGATCATCGACTTCGGGATGAACCTGATGACCCCCGCTCAGCAGGGCGGGCAGGAAGGGCAGGGGCAATCGCAGGGCGAAATCCTGTTCAAGGCCAACGACCGCATCGTCATGAACTACTACACGGCCAAGCGTCTGGCCATGACCATGAGCCAGATTGTCCGCCAGTATGAACAGCGCTTCGGTGAGCTGAAGCTCAACGTCAATGAACGGGCCAAGCAGGGCGGATAACCGGAGCGTCTGACAGGCAACTGACGGTGGCATTCGGTGTGGTGGGGGTTGTGTTCGCCGCGGCTTACACCGCAGGGACGACGATGCGCTCGAGCATGGGCAATAGCCGGTTCTCGATGACCTGGTCCCACCCCATGCCATTGGCCAGCTTCTGGCCGGATTCGATCATGGCATTGCGCTCCGCATCCGTGGTGGGGATGCGGTTGAAAAGCTCTTCAGCGAGCGGGCCGGCAATCCGCTCCTCGATGCGGTCACGCTGATGGGTGTCCATGGCCAGCAGTTGCTGAAGGTCCCAGTCCCCATCCAGCTTCGTGAAATCGGCACAGAGCACGTTCGGTGCGGGATCGCCTCCGGCAACGGCTTCGGCGAAGCCGTAGCAGCCGCAGACGTTGCTGATCACACATACCGCCCCGCCCCCGAGCGGTTCCAGCGGGCTGATGCCGAATGGTTCGTACGTGGCCATGCCGAACTCGACATCCGCGGCCAGTCGCAGGTGAGCGATATTCATTGCCTTCGGCAGCCTGGTGCCGATCCGTGCCGGTGACCAGCCGAATTGATTGACCAGGATGATCTGGACGTTCTTGTGCTCGGCGTTGAACGATTCGATCATCCGCCACAGGTCCACCTCGGGGCCCACGAGGTCGGGATAGCCCACGTGGTGGTGGCGCGGCCAGCCGTACTGGCGTTCCATGTTCTGCACATCCTGCGGGCGGCGGACACCGCCGCCGGTGGTGAGGATGAACAATACGCCCTTGCGGTTCTGCTCGCCGAGCAGTTGGTCGAGGCGGTGGCAGACCTTGACATCCCGCCACATGCCCTTGCTGATGACCGGCCGCGTGACGTGGGTCATCAGCACATCAGGTGTGTGTCCGAGCAGCGCCGTGGCGTACTCCTGAAGCATCTCCCGCGCTTCGCTTTTCTGTTGTGGGGTCACGGGATCGGCGGGGACACCGTTATACACCACATCCACCGGCCGGTCGGCAAAGTGGGGGTCGAGAAACTGTAACTCCATCGCGGTGAAATCGCCCACGGCGATGATGCCATCGCACAGGTGGGCACGGCTGACCAGGGCGTGGCGGAAAAAGTGGTGCTGGTCGCCGAAGACATCATTGACATATAACCCGCGCTGGTGTGCAATCTTCAGCGCGTTGTAGAACATCGTGTCGTGGCCGGGATGATCCTCGACCAGCCGCCGGGCCGTGGCACATTCGTGGCCGTGGAAGACGGTGCGGAAGTGCTCCTGGCCTTCCAGAATCGCCTGGAAAGCCGTCGGCAGTCCCATGAACTCATGGGCGAAGATGACACAAGGCAGTTCGGCTTCGCGCAAGAGCGCCTGGAGGGCGTAGTAGGCCGGTTCTGCGAGGCGCACCCATTCCTCGTAGTCCCATGCCTTGTCATACCGGCTGCTGTCGAGCCCGAAGGTCTCCCACATGCGCAGCTTGAATACCGACAGCCGGTCGTGATTGGTGTTGAACACATCCAGCAGCAGCACCTCAGCCTCTCCCTGGCGCTGCTGCCCGGGCGGAGTGAAGGTGCGGGTGCCGTAGACCACGCGGGTGTTGAAGGCCCACTCGATGGGCCGGAATCGCCCGCCGAGATTCTGATGGTCGATCTGGTCGATCGAGCTGTAGAGCACCTTGCCGTGTTCGCCGAGGCGTTTCTCGGGATTGGCGTGGAGGTGGGTCTGGGTCGGGCCGATAAGGATCGTCCGGCCGATGCGCTGCTGGTAGATGGGTGAGCTGATCAGCCCTTCCAGCACGGTGCCGATGCCGCCGAGTTGCTCGACCGCTTCGTGTGTGACATGGGCGAGGGTGAGCTTGTCCTTGCTCATCAGTGGGCTCCGGAGCGGGTGATTCATGGTGGATCGGCTTGCTGGCGGTGGGGGACTCGGCCCAGGCCATGGGGCGCTGCGACCACACATCAGCCGGGGGGGAGAGTGGTCGGGTCGATGGCGTTGCTGCGGGGGCCGCCTTCATCGTCGCCGCGCGCCGGCCGGTGGGCGCGGCGTTGTCCGGCCGGGTTGGGGTTGCCACGCGGCATGGCAATCAGGCCGGTACGGGCAAGTTCGACGATGCCGAACGGCCGGACCAGATCAACAAACGCCTCGATCTTTTCTTCGGTTCCTGACAGCTCGATCATGAGCCGGTCTTCGCTGACATCCACCACCCGGGCCCGGAAGAGGTTGGCCAGCGTAATCAGCTTGTCGCGGTTGCCCATGGCGTCACCTGAGCCCGACTGCGTCGAGACATGCACGAGCACGAGGTCCCGCTCGACGAAAGCCACATCCTGATAATCGACCACCCGCACCACCGGGACGAGCTTGCCAAGTTGCTTGCGCACCTGCTCGAGCATGGCATCATCCCCGTTGACGACGATCGTCATCCGCGAGAGTTGGGGGTTTTCGGTGCGGCCGACGACAAGGCTGTCGATGTTGAACCCGCGGGCGGCGAACATTCCGGCGACCTGCGAAAGGACACCGGGCTCGTTGGTTACCAGAGCGGCGATGACGTGACGCATGGGTGGGGGGGCGGTCTCACTCATGCGGCCCATCATACGCCGCCGGCGACTGGGCCACCAATCCGCACCCATGGCCCGGAGTACCCCTCTGCCCTCTGCGGGATGCATGACACGCGCTGCGGCGGGCAACCCCGGGGCTGGCTGTGTCAGCGGGCTTT
>PUNN01000490.1 GCA_003552605.1 Phycisphaeraceae bacterium | reverse complement strand
GCGGGCCTTGTGCTCGCAACGCTGGACTGCCGCCCGAATCACGGCCTCAGGATCGGGGGAAGCCCAGGAAGCGTCGCCACACTCCCGGGGTGATTCTGGCCAGCCCGGTCATTACGCCAGCTTCCGCCCATTGGGCGGACATGCAATGCATGGAACTGGCGAAATGCCCGGCCCGCCCAGAAACCCCCGTATCGCTTGGGCACATCGCGCCGGTTGGGCCAAGCGAAACCGGCCGCAAATGGCCCTGTGGGCCATGGCCTACGGCCCGAAGCGGCCGCTTACGCTTGCCCTGCCTGTGACTCGATCGCCGCGGCTTCGACCTCGGCCAAGCAAAGGCGCGCGCGCTCCACTTGGCACGCGATCAGTTCCAACTCGGCTGAAAGGTGGGCAAGGTCTGCGATCCCACCGGAGATCGCGCGGCAAGACCATGCTCGTATCGATGACTCCGCAGCAGCCAGGTGGCGAACCGTAGCAGGGAGCCGCTCACATGATCGCCGCGGGAGCCTGAACACTACGGGCATGATTCACCCTCTTCCCGCACGAGCGCCAGCACTGCCGCACGTATCGACGCTGGTAACGACGGCCACCGCGACACCACTTCCCCGAGGCCCAAATCGCTGTCGCTTGCAGCGCCTCTTGCATCAGGTGCAGCGCATTCTGCAGCGCCCCCATGGGAAAATCGCGTTTTTCTAAGGGTTTTACGCGTATGTTCAGGTCCTGCATCGCCCATTCCCGTAAGTCTCGCCGAAGACGCTACTTGCGTCCACCCGTCCCGATGGTGCGGCACCTGCAAAAACTGTGCATTGCACAGTTTGCCCAGGGAGTTGCACCGTGCCCCGACTCAAGAACCGCTGCCCCCCCATGACCCGCAACCGCAACACGGCCATCGTCTGTATCGACGGGCAGACCATCCGGCTCGGTCCGTGGGCAAGCCCGCAGGCGGATGAGGGCTACCGTCTGCTCATCGCCGAATGGATGCAGAACGGTCGCCGGCTGCCGCCACCGGCCCACGACACCGAGGAAGCTCCCGAGGTCTCGGTGGCCGAGATATGTGTCGGATATGTGCGCTACGCCAACGGCCGATACACCCCCTCCGAAGCCCAGACCATCCGTGCTGCCGTCCGCCATGTGAGGGCACTCTACGGGACCACCGCTGCGCCGCCCCGGGTCATAACCGGCAATGGTGGACTTCGCTCGGCGGACCGCGCTCTATCCACCGTGCGCAATGGCCGTCACCGGTGGTCCAGGGCAAACGCATGTACCCGCAAAACCGGGTGGCATGGTCAGCGGCTGTCCGCAGTCGATGGCCATGACGACCCGTGAAGGGGGGCGCCCCGCATGGCATCCGCGGCATTGCTATGGAGTGTGGTTGGCCATGACGACCCGTGAAGGGGGGCGCCCCGCATGGCCATCAGCCGCAGACGGCTGCTGACCATGCCACCCTCACCTACATGCGTTCGCCCTGAACGATGGTCGCGGGGGATGCCGGTGAGGCCGCCGGCGGTCCCAAGGCCGGGCACCGCCACGGGCATGGAGGGGCCGTGGTTTTCATGCCTTTCGGGGTGGCTCGAAGGGCCGTGCGTGATGGGCACCTGCGGGGTGGCAAACCGCACTGGTGGGACGTACGCTGACCGCAGCACGGTTGGTGCTGAGCTGATGCTGAAAAGGAGGGTCATGCATGCGGCCAAACAGGGGTCTGCTCATCGTGGGCGCGGTGTTGGTGGCCGGTGCGGTGGCGCTCGCCTCGTACGCCGCGCGGCCTGATGCAGCAACGGCCCAACAGGCTGAGCAGAGCGAGGCAGGGGCATGGCAGATCGACCGCGAGATGACTGTGCAGCCCGCCGCCGCGCCGCGGCGGGCGCTGAAGCACCGGTTGCTTCCTCCGGCCCTCGACCGGCAGCGCGGCAACGCGGCGGCGCTCTACCGCGAGGCGTTCGAGGCGCTTGAAGGAGCGGAAGAAGAGCCGGGGTTTGACCGGGAGGCCTTGCTGAATGTGCCAGATCACTCAATGGAGCAACTGCGCGGTGAGGCTGGAGATGAAGCGCATGAACTCCTGGAAAGACTCGAGCCGATTCTGAGTCAAGTGGCGGATGCCTCCCGTCGCGACACGTGTGACTGGGCCTTGCCAACGCGCGAAAAGGGCATACTGTCTCGCCTCGAGGCGGTCGCATCAAGCCGGGCAGTTACCAAGTATTTCAACGCGCGGATCCGGCTTGCCATCGCCGAGGGACGTGCGGAGCACGCCATGGATGATGTTCAAACGGTTGTCGCCATGGCCGATCACATCAATAAGAAGGACACTCTGGTGAGCTCCTTGGTCGCCATGGCAAATTTCGGGTTGTTACTCGACCATCTCGCAACAATGCTCGAGATGCCGGAGGCACCGAATCTCTACTGGGCCCTGTCGACTTTGCCCTCACCCCTGCTCTCCATGCGCGATCTGCTCGAGTTTGAAGAGGGGATGCTGTTCTGGTCGCTTCCTGAGCGCGACATCCAAGCATGGCGCGATGGTAACGTGTCTGTTGAAACAGTGATCGAATCGATGGAGACGGCGCTCGAATTGCCGATCGACATTGGGGCACCGAGGCTGGAAGGACTGCCACGGGGTCAGCGGCGCTGGCACGTCATCCGCGGGATCGTGCAAACGCATGAGCGCGCACGGGAAAAGCTCAGGGAACGCGGATGGGACAAGGAAGAGGTCGAAAAACTCGATATGCACGAAGCCGTGGTCGCCTATCAGGTGGCGGTGATCGAGGAGGTTCGTGATGACTTCATGAAATGGCAATACCTGCCACTTGAAGAAAGGCCGCTCGATGTGGCCGGCCGGATCGAGGACAGGTACGCTGAGAAGCATCCGGTCGGCGTCGGCCTGCTTGATGCCGAAGGCCTGGAATCGGTCATGCACCGCTCCTATCAGTTGATACGCCGGATCGCCATCCTCCGCACCGTGGAAGCCGTGCGTCTGCATGCGGCCGGGCATGGGGGTGCGTTGCCGCGGACGCTCGAGGAGATCGGGGAGGTGCCGGTGCCCGATGACCCGGTCACGGGCGAGCCGTTCACTTATCAACGCGAGGGTGAGACCGTGGTAATCGCCACGGAGCCCGATGAGGCCGACCCGCTCGGCAAGGGTGTGCGGCTGACGCTGCATTTCAACCACTGAAGGCCGCCCGTGTACGACATCGACCTGCCCCACATCGGGATCAAGCAGCCAGGTATCGGCTGCGACTGCTCGCACCTGGCCCTGCACGACTACCTGAACACGCGCCGGATCACCACGGCCGTTCATCCGTAAAGGCTTATCCGCCGATGTGAATGCAGCGCAAACCCATGTCAACTTGGAATATCGTGTTGTCACCACAGAGGTATTGTCAAATTCTCAGGATGAGCCTTGATCAGGCAGCCTGCTTCTCTGCGTCTTTCAAGGCGATGCCGGCGATTGCATCGCTCAGCAATGTATTCCCGTTGAGGCGGCGCCAATTGGCCTGAGCCGACTGGGCCAGCTTGAACACCATCCTCAGTGGTGCAATCCGTGAGCCGCAGCCCATGGTCTTGTCTGTCCTCAGCCGCACCGTCGCGAACATGCTCTCGATTGGATTCTTCGTGCGCAGGCAGGGCGGCAGGATCGCGCTGGTGAAGCGTTCGCGATGGGGCTCATCGCGGCGGTCGTGGACGCGGGGGCCCGGGGGCCCGGGGGCCCGGGGG
>PUNN01000481.1 GCA_003552605.1 Phycisphaeraceae bacterium | reverse complement strand
TTGAACCACTGTTTGCCGCCATGGCGCTGAAACGCGCCGTGTGACTCGGTCCACGCACACCCCCTTATCCGCGCAGCCACCTGCCGCCTCACCCGTTGCTGAAGGAACAGACCATGGACATCGGTATCGCCTATTACCCTGAACACTGGCCGGTGGAACGCTGGGATTCGGATTTTGCCCTGATGGCCGAAGCGGGGATCACCGTTGCGCGCATGGGTGAATTCGCATGGTGCCGCATGGAGCCGCGTGAGGGCGAGTTCCAATTCGACTGGCTGGAGCACGCCGTCGAACTCGCGGCCGGTCACGGCATCCGCTCGGTGCTGTGCACGCCCACCGAAGCGCCGCCGCCCTGGCTGAGCACCAATTACCCCGAGACGCGGCCGTGGACGCCCGAAGGGCAACCCTATGCGATCGGATCACGCCGCCACTGCGATCCGGCCAGCCCCGCGTTCATTCATTTCTCTGACCGGATCACACGTCAGCTTGGTGAGCGCTTCGGCCGACATCGCCATGTGATCGGCTGGCAGTTGGACAATGAAGTGGGCGCCCACACCCATTTCGTGTCCACGAGTCCGTGGATGGCAGCGAAGTTTCGCAACTGGCTGCGTGAACGTTACGGCACTGTGGAACAGCTCAATGAAGCCTGGGGCCTGGTGTTCTGGTCCGGTGAGGTGCGCCAGTGGTCCGAGGTCGAGCTTCAAACCACACCCCCAACGGGCATGAACCCCGCCTATCGTCTGGCGCTGCACCGCTTCGGACAGCAGTTATGGCTCGATTTCCTGAAGCGCCAAGCGGAGATTCTGCGGCCGCTGTGTCCCGATCAGTTCATTACGCACAACATCGCCTGGTACGGTGAGCAGGTGGATGTGTGGCAGCTTGCCGAGTTTCTCGATGTCGTGGGTATCGACCATTACCCCCGCCGCGCCGAGACGCTGACGGCAGTGGGCGACCTCTATCATGCCGTCGGCCGGGGCAAGCCGTGGGCCGTCCTCGAGATGGGGGCCGATGATGGCCGCTACACCACCGTGGATGAAGCAGGCCCCTGCCGGGGCTGGCTGACCACAGCGCTTCTCAAGCATGCGCTTGCCGGTGCGAAGCTCGCCAGCCTGTTCCGGTTCATGCCCGCCCCTTCCGGCTCCGAGCAATACGGTGGGCCGGGGCTGCGCGATGAGGCCGGACGCCCAAGCGCCAGCGTACAGGCCTGTGCGCGGGCACGGCAGATGATCGATCAACTCCAGCCCGTGCTCGAACGGCCCCGCAAGGCCGAAGTGGCCATCATCTTCGATGCTGATGACCTCATCTTCCAGGAATTGCAGCCGGTGTCCGGACACCGCCGGGTGCGATGCAACGACTATCCGCGTGAGCTGTTCGAGATCCACCATCAGCTTGCCCAGCGCGGCCATCGTCCCACCTTCGCATCCCTCAATGATGACCTTTCCCGCTATCGGGCGGTGATCGTCTGGAACAAGACGTTGATCCGGCCGCAACAGGCAGAAGCGCTGCGCAAGTATGTCCGCGGCGGGGGCAGGCTACTGGCCGGGCATCTGCTCGGCTATCTGACTGTCGATGGCCGGCGGACCTGTGCCGAGATGCCCTGTGAGTTGACTGATGTGTTCGGGTGTGCGGTGTCGGAGATGCTGCGGGTGCAGCCCGGCATGGCCCCCCGGCTCGAGGTCGACCGGCAGATGGTCGAGGCAGCGCATTTCGGCGTGACGCTCGAACCGCGTGGGGCGGAGGTTTGGGCGAGTTGGGCGGGCTGGCAGGGCGAGCACGATGCCGCGGCCACCGCACACGACTATGGTGACGGCCATGCCGTATTCATCGGTGCCCTGCTCGGCCGTGAGGGGTGGGATGCGGTCATGCCCCGGGTCATGACCGCACTCGGCCTGGCCACGCAGAACCCCATCACGCCACACCCCGCGCTCGAATGCTTCCCCGAACGGGGCTGCTGGATCGCCGTGAACACCACGCACGAGACGGCAACCACGGACATCATCGGCAGGCATCGGGATATGCTCGACGGTCAGGCAGTGCAGGATGAGATCACCGTACCGCCCTGGGGCCTGCGCATCCTGGAACCGGTCAGTTGACCCGGAGGCAGGCCACCGAAGGGGAGCATGGCGATAAACCACCCGCCGCCACGCGGGATGTCTGCATGGCGATCATGACGGCTCGCCACCCCGCTCCCGGCGGTACGCCTCATCCGCTTCCGCGGCCACGCGTCGGCCGGCATGTTCATCGATGGTGAGCATCAGAAAGAAGCCAAGGATGAAGAATATCGTGCCGGACGCGGCCACCGTGTGCAGGTCTGCAATCAACCGGTCGGCCACCGCGAAGGCACTGAGCCCGACGATCGCAGCGAGCTTGTGTGCAAAGCCATAGAAGCCGAAGAACTCACCCGCCTTGTGCTCCGGGCTGAACAGCCCCACCATCGCCCTGCTCGAGGTGCCCAGCGCCCCGATCCCCAGCCCGACCGCGTTGCCCACCACCCAGAATAGCGGCTCGGTCCGGGCCAGGGCTGCCCCGGCGATGGTCACGGCCCAGAACACCATGCAGATGATGAGGAAGTTCCGCGTACCGATACGGTCCTGTATATTCGCAGTGATGAATGCACCGATAACCGCGGTCACGGTGATCTGGAGGATGAACAGCACCATCTTCTGTTCACCGAACTGAAACAGCTCCCGCGTCAGCGTCCCGGCGAACCAGATGACCACCTGCATCCCGGCAAGGTAGATGGTCATGATGATGAGGAACTGAAACAGCCACCGATAGCGCCGTACGGCATGGTAGGTATCGAGCAGGCGCCGGAAGCCGATGGTGATGATGTTGTAGCCGGTCGGCATTTGCTCCGGCTGTTTCCGCTCGCGCAGGATGAGCATGGTGGGCAATGCACCGAAGAAGAAGAACACCGCCGCCCACACGCAGATCAGCCGGTAGGCCGTGGGCCCTTCCCAGATAAAGGTGAACACCGCCGCGCCACCGAGGCACAGCAGCCCGCCGATGTAGCCCAGGGTCCAGCCGAAGGCGCTGACCCGGCCCATGGTCTGCTGCGTGGAGAGCTCGGGCAGAAACGCCGCGATGAAATTCTCCCCCGCCCCGTAGAAGAGGTAGGCGAGGATGAACAGGATCATCCCGGCCGCCACCGCCCCGGGCGGTACCAGCCCCAGGCTGGCGGTGAACAGCACGCAGCCCAGCCACGTACCCATCAGCAGTCGCTTCTTTGACCCGGCGAAATCCGCCATGGCCCCGAGGATGGGGCCGAGAAGGATGATCAACACCTGCGCGAACACGCCGCAGATGGCCCACAACTGCCGGCCGGGGGTGTGGTCCTGCTCCACCGTGCCGTCCGGGCCGACGATCTGCTCGGGCGGGACGATGTACTGCGTGAAATAGAGGTTGAACACCGCCGTGAGGATCACGAGCGTGAACGCCTGATTGGCGAAATCGAACATCGCCCAGCCGGCGACCTGCTTGTTGAGCCAGGGCAATCGCTTCATGGGGGCCATCCTTGCGGCCGATGGTATCGGATGTCTCGGTCGCGAGACAGGACCGCGGCTGCGCGCTCAGGGCGAACGCATGCAGCTTGGGTGGCATGGTCAGCAGCCGTCTTCGGCTGATGGCCATGCGGCGAACCCCCAATCACAGGCCGTCATGGCCATCGCCTGCGGACAGCCGCTGACCATGCCACCCGGTTTCGCGTC
>PUNN01000289.1 GCA_003552605.1 Phycisphaeraceae bacterium | reverse complement strand
CGTCATCAGTCTCGCGCGGGTGGGTGAGCAGATGGGGGCGGTGGCATAGGCCTCGGTAAACCGCATGCCCTCGGCCGCGAGCCGGTCGAGATTCGGTGTCTCGTAAAAATCGCTGCCGTAGCACGACAGATCGCGCCAGCCGAGATCATCCATCATGACGAACACGATGTTTGGCCGCATCTGGTCCATGCCCATCACTCGCATCAGTCGCGCAGGTAGCGACCGCCTCGGGTGCAACTGCCCCGATCATCGGTGCGCGACGAAGCGCCCTGCCGTTTACCCGTTGTCCTGGCGCTGTGCCCACTCGATAAGCACATCGGCCACTTCGGGACGGCTGAATTCCTCCGGTGGGCGCTGACCGGCCTTGAGCATCTCGCGGACCTTTGTTCCGGAAAGGAAAACCCGGTCTTCCGGGCCGGAAGGGCTGGTCTTGCTCGAAGCCATGGTCTTGGTCTTCTTGCAGTAGAACGAGTGCTCGAATTTCAACGGCTCGATGCCGATCTCCGCCGGGTCGAACTGCTCGAAGATCGTCTGGGCATCGTACGTGCCGTAGTAATCGCCCACGCCGGCGTGGTCGCGGCCGACGATGAAGTGCGACACACCATAATTCCTGCGCACCAGGGCATGAAGCACGGCCTCGCGCGGGCCGGCATACCGCATCGCCGCCGGCATCACCGCCAGCATGGTCCGCTCCTTGACGTAGTAGTTGTCGATGATCGCATGGTAGCAGGCCATGCGCACATCCGCGGGGATATCACCCGGCTGCGTCTCGCCTACCAGCGGGTGGATCAGCAACCCATCGGTGATCTCCTGCGCGCACTTGGTCAGGTATTCGTGGGCGCGGTGGATGGGGTTGCGCGTCTGGAATGCGGAGACCGTCTTCCAGCCCCGTTCGCTGAAGACGCGGCGGGTCTGCGCCGGGGGAAGGCGATACTCGGCGAATTGCTCACCCGGCTCCTTCTCCGGCGTGACTGTGATGACGTGGACCGGCCCGCCCACGCACCAGTCGCCTTCCTCGAGCACCGCCCGCACGCCGGGGTGGGCTGAGTCCTCGGTGCGGAAGACGTTAGGCAGTTCGATGGCTTTGTCGTGGCGGTAGACCTCGGCCACGTCGATCACGGCCATCAGCGTGCCATCACGGTGATACAGGGCGGCCTGCTTGCCGACCGTGAGCCCGGCCTTGGTCTGCTCATCGACCGCGAGGGTAATGGGGATCGGCCAGATCGTGCCGGTGGCGAGTCGCATTTGCGTGCAGATGCTCTTGAAATCGGCCTCGCCCACGAAGCCGGTCAGCGGGCTGAAGGCGCCGATTGCGATCATCTCGAGGTCGCAGGCCTGCTTCGGCGTGAGCGTGATGCGCGGGAGGCTCGCCGCTTTCTCGGTGAGTTGTTGGGCGGTGTCGCGATCCACGAGGCGATTGACAAGTTGCCCGCCGTGAGGGGCAATGAGGTTCGAGTCGGACATGGTGGCAGAACTCCGGGAGGGTATTATGGGGGCACGATCCGGGTGAGAATGCGGATATTAGTGGGCCGCCGCGCGGGTCGCAATCGGCGTAAATGCGGTTTCTGAGCGATCTGGCCCTTGGCCAGGGCCAAATCGGCTGCTATCGTACTGAACTGCCCACGATGCGCGTGCCCCTCCCGAAGCCCCCGAATCCTCTGGATGCCCCCGGAGAACCTGCGTGATCGCCCCGCGATCAAAAGCCCCCGCAGGCTGACGCAAAGTCCGGCCGGTGCCATACCCGGGGCTCACGGCATCGTCTCCGGCCTGAGTGGGAGGGGGTCCGTGGCAGATTGCCCTGAGCGCTGATGCCCACCGCCTTGGCAGCCGCGCGATTGTGGCCGGGGCGCCGGTGCCTGCCCCGGCCACTGTGTCCTTCAGTTTGCATCGATAATTCCCCCTTTGGAACCCCGCATGCCCGGTACCCCGCTTCGCAACGTCGCCATCATCGCTCACGTCGACCATGGCAAGACCACCCTCGTGGACCGGCTGCTCTATCAGTCCGGCATGTTCCGCACTGAAGAGCTTGACCGGCTCGCCGGCGGGCAGCATGGGCTGATTATGGATTCCGATGCTCTCGAGCGTGAGCGTGGAATCACCATCCTGAGCAAGAACTGCGCTATCGAATACCGCGCCGAGAACCACCGTCGGTACAAGATCAACCTCATCGACACCCCCGGTCACGCCGACTTCGGAGGCGAGGTCGAGCGCGTGCTGAGCATGGCCGATGGCGTGCTCCTGCTTGTCGATGCCTTCGAAGGTCCCATGCCGCAGACGCGGTTCGTCCTCCAGAAGGCACTCGAGCAGAAGCTTCGGCCCATTGTCGTGATCAACAAGGTCGACCGCCCCGATGCGCGGCCGGATGCGGTGGTCGATGAGGTGTTCGACCTGCTCGTCGAGCTCGATGCCGAGGATGCCGCCCTTGACTTTCCCGTGCTCTACGCCTCGGCGCGGAATGGCTGGGCCAAGCGACACATCGAGGAAGCCGAACAAGACATGCGCCCGGTGCTCGATGCCATCGTCGAGCACGTACCCGCGCCCCGGGATGACCCCGATGCCCCGCTCCAACTGCTCGTGACGACGCTGATTTATTCCGATTACGTCGGACGGGTGGCTGTTGGCCGGGTGTTTGCCGGAAAATTGCGGAGTGGGGAAGATGTGGTGGTCTTCGACCGCGAGGGCCGGCCCAGCCGGCAGCGGGTACTTCAACTCGATCAATTTCACGGTCTATCACGTCGCGCCTGCCAGCAGGTGGGCGCCGGTGACATCTGTGCGGTGGTCGGGCTCGAGCAGGTGGACATCGGAAACACCATCGCCTCGGCTGCAAAGCCGAAGGCCCTGGCGCCGATCGCCGTGGATGAGCCGACAATGCATCTGACCCTGCGGGTCAACGATTCTCCATTCGCCGGCCGCGAGGGCCAGTACGTCACCAGCCGCCAACTCCGCCAACGACTCGACCGGGAGCTTCAGTCCAACGTGGCCCTGCGTATCGAGCCGGGCGAGACACCGGAGGAGTTCAACCTCTACGGCCGTGGATTGATGCACCTCGGCATCCTGATGGAGAACATGCGGCGGGAAGGCTACGAGTTCGCCGCGGGCAAACCCGGTGTGCTCATGCGCGAGGTGGATGGGCGGCGGAGCGAGCCGATCGAACTGCTGGTGGTCGACTGCCCGGTCGAGTGCCAGGGGGCCGTGATGGCGCTTGTGGGTGACCGGCGGGCGGAACTGGTGAAGATGGACACCCGTACCGGGGCGGGCGGATTTGTGCATATGGTCTTCTCCGTGCCCGCACGAGGCTTGATCGGGCTTCGCACCCGCATGCTCACCGCCACACAGGGAAGGGCAATCATGCATCACAGCTTCCTTGCCTACGAACCGCTGCGCGGCCCCATTCCGCAGCGTACCGCAGGGGTGATGGTGGCCACCGAGTCGGGGCAGGTCACCGCCTATGCCCTCGATGGCCTTTACGACAGGGGGATATTTTTTGTCCGGCCGGGCGAGCAGGTCTATGCCGGGCAGGTCGTGGGCGAGCACTGCAAGGAGAGTGATATCCCCGTCAACGTGGTGCGCGCTAAGAAATTGACCAACATCCGTGCCGCCGGCAAGGACGACAACGCCCAGGTGCGGCCCCCACGGCAGATGACGCTCGAATCGTGCCTGGAGTACATCCAGGCCGATGAGCTTGTCGAACTGACCCCCGGCTCCATCCGCATCCGCAAACGCCTGCTCGAGG
>PUNN01000216.1 GCA_003552605.1 Phycisphaeraceae bacterium | reverse complement strand
GCGGCTTCCGGGGGTGTCCGCAGCCGATGGCCATGACGGCCTGTGATTGGGGGTTCGCCGCATGGCCATCAGCCGAAGACGGCTGCTGACCATGCCACCCAAGCTACATGCGTTCGCCCTGATGGCCCCCGGCCCCCCCGCCCCCGGCCCCATGGCCCCGTGCGGCTCCGGCCCGGTTTCCAGCCTCGCAGCCTCGGATGCACGGATCGCACCTCGCCGGCGAGGCCGGATCGACAGCGGCACGGTGGCCACGGGGCCATCGCAACGGCCCGGCGCCACACCCGGCTGCAAGCTGCCATGGCTGTCGCCATTGGTGGCCTAGCAGGCCGCGAAAGGCAGGAGTACACGATGCAGGTACGAGCCGATCTATCCCGGCCCACCCGTGCCATTGGGGGTGCCGGCATGGCCCTGCATGTGCCCGAACATGAACACCAACCCCCTTCACCCTTCAGCGAGGCAATCAAATGAGAATCATCACCGCCCTGACCGTCCTGTTGACACTCTCGATGGCCATGCCCGTGCCCGCCTTTGCCGAGGACACGGAACGTGACGTGCTGCGAAACCACGTCGACCCTTACAACGCCGGCGCCCTTCGCGGCCAGTTCATGCGGGCCACCGGCCGCAGCATGACCATGGACAGGGAAACCTTCCAGACACTTCGTGAAGCCGGCGATGGCATCATCCAACCGTTCGACACCTGGGAGCGCATGCTCGCATTCGACCGCAACAGCGATGGCGAAATCGACTGGTTCGAGTTCGATGCGTATCGGCGGGACCTGCGCACCCGCGTGATCGCCCACTACGGTGAGCGCGGCCGGCTGAACGCCGAGCAGCGCGCCCGGGCCAACCGCGACCTCGCCGCCGGCAATGTCCCCGCAGCCTCGAGCGCGGCCGAGACCGACCGTCGCATCACCCTGCCGGACCCCGCTGCCGATACCCCGCCTCGCGGTGAACGCGGTGAACGCGGTGACCGGGGCGAGCGCCACGACCGTGGCGACCGCGGAGCGCAAATGCAGCGTGTCCGCGAGCAGATGCAGCAGCGGATGCAGGCCCTGCGTGATGAGATGGACCCTGATGGCGAAATGGACGATGAGCAGTTCCGCGCAGCCCTGCGCGAGCGCGGCCAGCGCATGTGGGAGGATCGCCGCCAGCAGCTTCGTGATGAAATCGACCCCGATGGTGAGATGAGCGATGATGATTTCCGCGCCGCCGCTCGCGAGCACATGCGGGCGCAGGCCGAGCAGCGCGTGCGCCAGGCGATGGAACGGCGCATCGACCCTGATGGCACCATGACCGAGCAGGAGCTTGAGGACGCCATCGAAGGGCGCATGGAGCGCGGCAGGCAGCGGGCAGAACAGAGGCGCCAGCGGGCTGAGCAGCGCCGCGAGCAACTCATTGAAGAACTCGGCCTTGATACCGAGAACATGACCGAACAAGAGGTCCGCAGCGCCATCCGAGACCACATGCGCCAGCAATGGCAGCAACGCCGCGAGCAGCGCGGCGATGGTGAAGTGCGAGAGCGCCGCACACGCGGTGAGCGCGGTGAGCGACCCACACGCGGCCGCGACCGCGGTGAATGGGGTGGCCGCCGTGATCGCAGCAACGACTGAACCCGGTCACGCCTCCAGTCATCGGCACACGGACCGCTGACCGCACCACGCATACGAGCACAGGTGCCATGTCGCATGCCGCCATGGCACCTGTTCTTGTGTGGGCCCACCGCCGGACACCTCCGCGCATCCGTAAAGCCGCACCGGCCCTTATGCGCCCTCGCCCACACCGATACCATTGCCCATCCCCGTATCCCAATGTGAAATCACCGCGGCCGCAGCACGATCCGCTCGACCGTCTCGAGGCGGGCAAGGTCGATCCGCAAACGTGATCCTTCATACATCACACTCACCGGCAGGCCGCTTTCCGCCGTGGCTTCCAGCGCAACCGAGGGCGAATACGCTGCGAGTGCATCACCTGCCAGCTTCAGTGTGATGCGCTCGACACGCGGGGGAGGGAAATCACGCTCGAGGTTGCCCTGGGCATTGACAAGGTGAATCCACAGCGCATCGCCGCAACGTTCGAGCACCACATCCACCCCCACCGGCAGATTGCTTTCACACACCGGCTCACGCCGCATGGCCCAGCGCACGGCGTTGGCGAGCAATCGCCTCGCATCACCCTGGCCACGTCGCCAGTAGAAGCGATCAATGGAGGCGGCAAACAGCACCACCCGGCCAGTGCCGGTCTCGCAGGTCGCAGCGGCCACCTCTTCCATCACCCGCGGCTGGTCGATCTCTTCAGGAATGCCCATGGCCTGATGCTGCGCGAGCGTGAGCAGATGCCCCCCGCAGGCCGCCACGGCAATGCCCGATGACTCACCTTCGAACGGGATCAGCGTGGCATCGACTCCCTCTGTCAAAGGGTTGTCACCGGGGTTGTGGACGTAGGTGCCGGATGCTCGCACGCCCGGTTCACAAACGGGGGTCGCGTTGAACCATTGCGCGGCGAGCGGTGTACGCGCTTCAAGGCTCACAGCATCAAGACAGCCGCTGTCACCGGTCACCACCAGCCCGCCCCCGGCATCCACGAACCGTTGCAGCGCACGGCGTTGCTCATCGCTGAGAATCCGCGTATCGGGCAGGACGACCGCACTGAGCGCCGACAGGGCCGCCTCGGTCAGCCCCTGCTCATCGAGGATGCGCGGCGTCAGGCCGGCCTCGGCCATCGCCGCGTAGCAGCCGAGAAATGCATCCAGCACTGCCTGTGAACCCGGCTCATCACCGAACGCAAGCACGCTGCGCAGCGGATAAACCCCCCCCGGAACCCCCGGAACCCCCGCCCCCGGAACGCTCGCCCCCGGAACCCCTGCCCCAGGAACGCTCACCCCCGGAACGCCCGGAACCTCCGGCGTCCGCGCTTCGGGCACGTTGCGGGATGCGGGGCCGGCGCAGACGCTGCCAGCCTCGGCCCCCGGCTCGATCGCCACTGTCCGGGCTTCCGAGACGTCGCGCAACATCGCCTCAGCGCGGCTGAAGGCCGCTTTGACCACCGCCACGTTCCGGGCATCGTCCAGCGCGAGCGTGCCGAAGAACGTCGCCTTGATCCCCGCCCCGTGGGCCAACGCCTGCTCGGCGAACGCCCGGTATGCCACCGGCGCCACGCCCGCGCGCGGCCAGCCGCCACTGCGAAGGTGGGCCTTGAGATTCACGATCGGCGAATGCCCCGGCACGCATGCCCGCATCAGGTCGGCCGTCATCGCCACCCACCACGGGCTTTCACGGTCGCCCCGCGCCTCGCCAGAGGTCATCAGAAGGCTCGTGAAACCCTCGTGCAGCGGCCGCGGTGACAGGGCGGTGCCATGCATCGAGCAACCCACGCCCATCAACTCACCCATGAAGAACGCATCCTCGCGGTGGGCCAGCATCACATCGTAGAGCCCGCGCAGATGGCGCCCCACGCACTCGGCCCGCCACAGCAGCATCCGGCGCCACAGGCTTTCATTCCCCTGCCGCGAACGTGGCAGTGATTCACCATGCGCATCGCGGAACGATGCTTCGCAGGATGCGCAGTAGCACAGACCGCTGAAGCCACCGGCATTGATGTGGAACCCATCGACGTTGTACGCCTCGAGCAGTTCCCGCACGACCGGAATTCCGAACCCCTCGTTCCGCCATGGGCTGTTGGGGCAGGTCGCATACCGCGGCCCCTTGCTCACCACCTGTCCATCACGATCGCGGCTGAACCAT
>PUNN01000087.1 GCA_003552605.1 Phycisphaeraceae bacterium | reverse complement strand
CGCTGGCTGCGGTTGAAGGCCGGCAGCGGCCGCAGTGACTGGCTGGTCGTGCTCATGCCCCACCCGAGCGACGAAGCGCCGCCCGAGGTCGAGCCGCTCAGCCCGACAAGCGTACGCATCACTCAGGGCGGCCATGAGCAGACGGTGCATCTCGGCAGCGATGGTGAGCATCAGGCTGCGGTCGAGCGGGATGGGGAGACCGAGGTGTTGATCGAGTCTGAGGCGATCGGGCCGTGGGATGCGTTGGATTGGGAGCATCCGGCCATGCCTGACCTGATGCCGTGGCAGTATTGAAGCCCGCCGCGCTGCCGGCAATGTGCCGGGCGCCATTCCTGCGAATTTGCAAGGGAGTCACATCATGCGCCACCACGTTTCCGTGACCGTGCTCGGATTCATGCTCGCAGCTTCCGTTGCATCGGCGGAGCCGGCGGGACGGGTTTACGAGGTTGCTCCGGAGGATGACTATCGCATCACGCTTCGGCAGCTTCAACCCGGTGATGAGCTTCGCTTTCTGCCGGGCGTTCATGAGGGCCATGCCGTGATCCGCGCTGCCGGTGAACCGGAGCGCCCGATCACCATCCGCGGCGTGGTCGAGGATGGTGAGCGGCCGGAGCTTCGATTCACCGGCCGCGGACACAACCTCTGGCGCATCAGGGGCGATCACCTGCACATCCGCGACCTGAGCTTCCATGCCACCCATGCCTACGGCATCCGTGTGGATCGGGCCGATGACATCACCATTGAGAACTGCGTGTTCCGCGATTGTGGCGGCGGTGATATCTCGGCCAACACCGCGAATGTCGACCGGCTGCACATCCGGGGTTGCCGTTTCATCGGGTCCCGTCGCACCCCGGTCTACATCGGGCAACACGATGGTGAACTGGACATTGATGATTTCCGTTTCGAACGCAATCTGATCGATGGCCGCCGTATCGAGGGTGGGATCGGCTACGGCATTCAACTCAAGCTGAACGTACGCGGCGGGATGATCCGTGACAACATCGTGTTCGGCACGCGCGGTCCGGGCATCATGGTCTACGGCGCCGAAGGGGCGCAAGAGGGGGGTCAAAGCCTGATCGAACGCAACCTGGTGGTCGGCTCACGCAAACATCCCGGCATCGCCGTGGGTGGTGGCCCTGCGGTGGTGCGCCATAACATCACAATTGCCGGCCATGGCGATGGGATTGGTGTATTCGACTATGGTGGCCGGGGCATGCTCGAGCAGATCACCCTCGAAGGCAACCTCAGTGCACTTAACCGCGGCCATGACCTTTCAATCCGCGGACGCATCCGTGACCTGACCGCGATGGATAATCGCATCTACCACCGTCCTGGCGGCAGCGGCATCCGGGGCCTGCGTGCATCGGGGCAGGTCAGCGGCAATGAATCCACCGGGGCCGGGTCGGCGCTTCGCGAGGTTGTCGAGCAGGTGGAAGACGCTGTCCCGGATGAGGCAGCCGTGGAGCGATGGATTGACCGGATGAATGAGACCGTGCCCGATGATGAAGCGGCGCTCGTTGAACTGCTGCAACTTCTGCTCGAAGATGCGGATGGCGATTGAATCAATGATTCGCCGTGTTCTGCCATGAGAACCCGGTCTATTCCCTTCTGACAGAGGGGGCTATCCGCCGTGTCTACATCGCGTGGGGGTCTTCTGCGCCGGCCGGCCGCTCGATGGCCTCCGAGACATCGGTCAAGGTGGCCGCCCCTGTCTCATCGGGTGTGGTGAGGCGGGGATCCTGCACCTGTCCCTTATACACCTTGCGGAGCAAGTAGAGGCTGACGTGGACCAGCCCGATCAGCACCGGCACCTCGATCAGCGGGCCCACGACAGTGGCGAAGGCGACCCCGGAGCCCACGCCGAAGACGGCGATGGCGACGGCGATCGCAAGCTCAAAGTTGTTGCCCGAGGCGGTAAATGCCAGCGAGGTGCTGCGCTCGTAGTCAGCGCCGACGGCCCAGGCCATGAAGAAGCTGACCAGGAACATCAGGATGAAGTAGCACGCCAGCGGCACGGCGATGATCAGCACATCCTGCGGCCGGGTCAGCATCTGCCCGCCCTGCGTGCTGAAGATCATGATGATCGTGAACAGCAGCGCGATGAGCGTGACCGGTGAAATCACCGGCACGAAGCGCTGCTCGTACCATGACTCACCCTTGAGCGGGATAAGGAGGATACGGCTGAGGATGCCCCCGGCGAAGGGAATGCCGAGGTAGATCATCACGTTGATGAAAATGTCACCGATGGTGAGGTCTGCCACCGACCGGCCGCCGGCGCCCGTGACGCCGGACAGATCGATGCCGAGCATCGGCGGGAGGATGGTGATGAATATCCACGCGTAGAGACCGAAGGTGAGAATCTGAAACACACTGTTGAGCGCCACCAGGCCCGCGGCGTACTCGTTGCTGCCCCGGGCGAGCGTGTTCCACACCAGCACCATCGCGATGCAGCGGGCGATGCCGACGAGGATCAGCCCGAGCATGAACTCGGGATAGCTGTGCAGAAACAGTGCTGCGAGGGCGAACATCAGCAAAGGGCCGATGATCCAGTTCTGCAGCAGCGAAAGGCCCAGGATTCTCAGGTTCGAGAAGACCTTCGGCATCATCTCGTACTTCACCTTCGCCAGCGGCGGGTACATCATGAGGATGAGGCCGATGGCGATGGGGATGCTCGTATGGCCGATGGACAACTCATCCTGGATGATGCGGGGGACAAATGGCATCAGCGCACCGATTCCAACCCCGACCGTCATGGCCAGGAAGATCCAGAGGGTGAGATAGCGGTCCAGCAGCGACATCCGCCGGGCGACAGATTCAGCCATGTGCGAGAGGTCCTTTCTTCATCGCATGCCGGGACAGCGAGACGACCGGTGCCTGAGCATGGCCGGCGCATCGGTGGGGCGGTCAGGGGGATTCATCAGGGCCGTTGCGGCCCGGGGCGGGATGCGATCACGCCCGGGTGGCGCGATAGCAGTTGGTCAGTTGGGCCGGGTCGGTCTCCCGGATGCAGCACAGTCGCGCGGCGTCACTGACGACGATCTGCTCGCGCTCGGTGTGCCGCATGAGCCAGTCAAGCACCTCCTGGACGATGTCCGGTGCCTCCGGGCCGGGGAGGCGGTAGTAGTGCCACCTGCCGACCTTTCGCATGCGTACGAGGCCGGCACGTTGCAGCAGCGAGAGGTGTTTACTGACGGTCGATGGGGCAAGCCTGAGCAGTTCAACGATCTGGCAGAGGCATAGCTCGCCATCGCGCAGTGCGATCAGGGCACGGAGCCGGGCCTCATCCGCGAGTGCCTTGCAGATATCGAGCGTCTGGTTCATGGCGACTTCCTCAATTCGCGATTCATCGAATTCTAGGGCCCCGGCCCAGCCTGTCAAACGCGTTTCGCCAAACCCCGGGGCAAACGCATGTAGACGCGAATCCGGGTGGCATGGTCAGCGGCTGTCCGCAGCCGATGGCCATGACGGCCTGTGATTGGGGGTTCGCCGCATGGCCATCAGCCGTCCCCGGAAAGACGGCTGCTGACCATGCCACCCAAGCTACATGCCGAAACCCCGGGGCAAACGCATGGCGGCAGGGTGGCACGGTCAGCGGCTGTCTGCAGGCGATGGCCATGGTGCCCGTGACAGGAGGGTCACACCTTGGGCATCCACCGCGCTACCGGGCGCATCCGCGCGGGCTGTGGGTTTGCGGGGTTTTGGGGCGAGGTTCCGGGGGGCGAGATTCCGGGGGGGAGTGGCGGG
>PUNN01000449.1 GCA_003552605.1 Phycisphaeraceae bacterium | reverse complement strand
GGGGGTTCCGGGGGGGGGTCCGGGGGTAGTTCCGGGGGTGGGTCCGGGGGTAGTTCCGGGGGTGGTTCCGGGGGTGGCTTCGGCCTTGCCCGTCGTCCTGGCCCCCGGCGGCCGCGCGGCCTCATCCTCGCACTCACCTTGGAGGCGGCGAAGCTCGCCGATGCGCTTGTCGGCCTGCTCGAGCAGCAGTTCGATGTGCTGCGCCTTGTTGTCGAGCTGGGTACTGAGCCGGCGGGCGAGCTGCTCGACCTCGACCATCAGCCCTTCAAGCTCACTGCGCACGCCGCGGGCCTGCCTCGCAGTTTCGAGCCGGCCGGGCCGTGCGGTGGCCGGCTCGGGCTCGGCGGTGAGTTGCTGCGGGTCAAGTTCCTCGGCGGTCTCCCGGGCGCGGTGCATGCGTTTGCGGCGCATCATGAAGATGGACAGGATGATCAGCAGCGTGCCGGCCGGCAGCAGCAGGTCGGTCATCGCCATGAGAAGGAAGGCCGGGGGCATGGCAGGGTCCATGGCGTTTTTCGCCGCATGCACAGTCAGGTCGGTCAGACCGCCACATGGGTTAGATCGGAATGTCAGCGGCCGGGAGGTGAAAGAACGGAGGCGGCACCGCCCGCCGCATCTTCCGTGCGGTCGGGGCGTGGTCATGGTGATGACCGCGGTTCTCGTAGCCGCAGGTGATGGTTGTGCCGGCCACTCGGGTTATCGGTCTGCCCCTGAGACTCAAATCCAATTGCGGCATCACGGGTTTTGGCCCCCGGACTTCGGCCCCTGATGCTTCTTGCCCGTGATAGAATCCATGCTGCGTTGCAACTTCAACGCACCGCCCGGCCGGGCGGTTGAGAGTCAACCGATCATGCGAACCGTCCGTCTTCGAATCGCCTCGGCGCCGGGGAAGCAATGGCAAGGGCCATCCGGCGTCGACCCGTCTAATGCCGATGCCCCGGCGTCGGAATCGCTTGCCGCGGAGTGTCGCAGTTGCATCAACGAAAGGCTTCTCACGAGGCCGGGCGTCTACGATGTGCGGCTCGACCACGATGATGATGGCCTGTTCGTCGAGGTCGACTATGACCCGGCGCAGGTGCCGCTGACCCATCTTCAGCAGGAGCTGCGCTGCGGCGTGAGTTGTGCTGATGTCGACCTGCCGGCAAACACCACCTGCATGTGCCTGCCGGTGGAGAACATGTCCGGCCGCGGGTGTGAGCGGACGATCGAATCGGTGCTCAGCCGGATGCCGGGCGTGACGGCAAGTGCGTGCTACGCCGCATCCGCAGTGCGGATCGAGTTCGACCGTCAGCGATGGGCGATGGGCGAGCTGGTCCGTGCAATCGAGCATGCCGGCTACCGCCCGCGCCCCGACCGCGCTCATCACTGCGGTGAGGCCGCAGGGGCGGACGCCACTGACCAGCAGGCGCCGATCTGGCCGCGTATTGATGTGGCGGCGGAACACCGCCGCGGCGCTGAGATAGGTGAAGAACCCGCACCGGCGCGGCCGGCGTGGATCTCCTTACCGGGCCGCGCATGGTCATGGCTGAGGCAACATCCTGAACTGATGCTGGTCCTGATCGGCGGCCTCTTGCTGGCCGGGGGCTGGCTCACGTGGATGCTCGAGGGGCCGCTGTGGCTGCGGCTGGGGCTGCTGTTGCTGGCGGCGGTAGCCAGCAGCACGCAGACGTTCCCCGATGCCATCCGGGCGGTACGGCACCTGCGGCTGGATGTGGATGTGCTGATGTTCGCCGCTGCCACCGGCGCCTGGATTCTCGGGCATTACGAGGAGGGGGTATTCCTGCTGTTTCTGTTCGGCCTGGGCACCGCCGGTGAGCACATGGCACTTCAACGGGCCCGCGATGCCGTAGGGGCACTGTCGAACATCGCCCCGGAAACTGCCCACTGGCTCCGGGATGATGGCACGGTCGACACCGTGAATGTCGATGAGCTTGCACCCGGGCAGCGCGTGCTCGTCCGGCCGTTCGAGCGTGTACCCGTCGATGGCAACGTGCTCGAGGGCGCCTCGGCGATCGACCAGTCGGCAATCACCGGAGAGTCGTATCCGGTCGAGAAGGTCGCCGGGGATGATGTCTTTGCGGGCACGATCAACGGCCAGGGCCGGCTGGTGGTCTCGGTCACGCAGAGGGCCTCGGAGACCACGCTGGCCCGGATCATCCGCATGGTGGAGGAAGCACAGACCATGCGCTCGCCCACGCAGGTATTCACCGAGCGGATCGAACGGTGGTACGTGCCGATGGTCTTCGCCATCACGGCCGTGCTGATCGTCGTGCCGCCGGTGCTGGGCATCGAGCCGCGGATGGTCGGCGGTGCGTTGTGGGGCGGCTGGTTCTACCAGGCGATGGCGTTTCTGACCGCCGCGTCCCCCTGTGCCCTGGCCATCGGGACACCGGCGGCCGTGCTTTGCGGCGTGGCACGGGCCGCGCGGGTCGGGGTGCTGATCAAGGGCGGGGCATTTCTCGAGGCGATGGGGCAGGTACGGGCTGTGGCCTTTGACAAAACGGGCACGCTCACCATCGGCCGGCCCGAGGTCAGCCACATCATCGCGGCCGAAGGGTTGGATGAAGACCATGTGCTGGCCCTGGCCGGGGCGGTCGAGTCGCAGGTCACCCATCCGCTGGCCGATGCCATCGCCGAAGAGTTGAACCACCGGGGCCTGCCCACCCCGCGGGCCGAGCAGGTCGAGCAGGTCGAGCAGGTTGCGGGCGAGGGCGCAGAGGGCACGGTCGACGGTTACCGAATTCTCGTCGGCCGAGCACCCACGGACGAGGGGGACAACTCTTGGCCGGCGGGCTTGCGGCGTGCGCTGCCGGAGCTTCGCCGCGCCGGCAGCACGGTCGTCGCGGTGCTGTGCGATGGCCGGCCCATCGGGCTGCTCGGCCTGACCGACCGGCTTCGGGATGAAAGCGCGGGGGTGGTCGGGCGGCTCAAGCGTTTGGGCATCCGCCACACGGTGATGCTCAGCGGCGACCACGCTGCCGCGGCCCGGGCGGTCGGCAATAAGCTCGGGCTTGACGCCGCCGAAGGCGACCTGATGCCCGAGCAGAAGCTGACGCTGATCGACCGGCTCCGCAAGGAGCACGGGTCCGTGGCGATGGTGGGTGATGGCGTGAACGATGCCCCGGCCCTGGCCGCGGCGGAGGTGGGCATCGCCGTCGGCGGCGCCCGTGCTCACGTGGCCATGGAGACGGCGGATGTGGTGCTGATGGGTAGCAGCCTCTCCCGACTGCCCGAAGCCGTGGGCCTGTCGCGCTTCAGCCGGCGGGTGATCGGGCAGAATCTGCTGATTGCCCTGGGCACCATCGCCGTGGTCGCCCCACTTGCGGCTCTGGGCTATGCCTCGCTGGCCATCGCCGTGCTGCTGCACGAGGGGTCAACGGTGGTGGTGGTGCTCAACGCCCTTCGACTGCTGCGCTACCGCGACCGCAGCGGTATCGGCACCGGCGATGAGGAGGAACTGGAGGACACCACCACGCAGCGCCCGAGCGGGCACTGGGCAGCCCAGGGCGTGCAGGACGGGTGATTCTGAAAATCGCCCATGACCGCCGCCGCGGCGTCGGTGAGGCCCAATACTCGCCCATTCCGGCATCGTGTGGCAAGGCGAGAAGGGGGCTCGCCGCAGGGCAAACGCATGTAGCTTGGGTGGCATGGTCAGCAGCCGTCTTCGGCTGATGGCCATGCGGCGAACCCCCAATCACAGGCCGTCATGGCCATCGGCTGCGGACAGCCGCTGACCATGCCACCCGG
>PUNN01000418.1 GCA_003552605.1 Phycisphaeraceae bacterium | reverse complement strand
CGATGCCGATCCCGCGGGCATCGCGGGCGAAGATGAGGCAGCGGTCCATGTGTGGCTCGCCGCGGTACATCTGCTTGTGGGTGTCGGTGGCGTAGTCGGCGATATCGGTGCTTCCGAGCAGCGCTGCGCCTGCCTGGATGTGGAGGATCACGCAACTTTTGAGGTAGATCGTGCCGATGGTGTAGCGGCCCTGCGCCACGACCACCGTTCCACCGCCGTCGGCGTGGCAGGCGTCAATGGCGTCCTGCACGGCTTGCGTGTTGAGGGTCTGGCCGTCACCGACGGCGCCATAGGTGCAGATGTCGTATTCCATCGCTCTGGTCACTCCGATCCCGGGCCGCGTTGACGCGGCGATTGCTGGCAGGCTATCTGGTTCCACCCGAGGCGCGATGGGCGGGGGTGCGCGTGGTCAGGGGGGGAGGGGGTTTGGGATGGGGAAGGGAAAGTCCCATTCTTCCCGGCCGCTCGGGAATTGGCATAGGTTACGACTCTTCATCAACTCAAACCCCGGAGGCACTGCGGCTGCGAAGGGGCGTTGCCAAGGGGTATTCCCGATTCGAAGGCCGACGCCCGAATCGGTTGACTCGATGGTCGGGGCCGACCCCTTCTGAATGGTGGCCACAGCGTAGATGTGCTGCAACGCGCGGCCACCACCGAAGATGGCCCGAACATAGGGCCGCACGGGATAATCGATCCGATGGTCCCCGAAGATGCGATGACTGCCAGGCGCATGGTCCACGATCAGCTCATCGGGTTGATGCCCGACGAAGCGCACCTGCATGTTGGCGCCATCCTCGGCATGCAGGTTAAACCCCCGCTCAACGATCTCACAGTTGAGTTCCGGAGCGAAGAGTTGGGTCCACCACCACTTCCGGCCAGCCTGGTGCTCAACCAGGTCGAATCGGGCCAGCATCAGGGGCGAGTTGTCAGTGGCCCAGCGAACGGAGATGTATCTCTCGTGGTGGCCCAGGGAGCAGGCACGCAGGTCCATGGCCATCCGGGCCTCATGGTCGTTCACCTCATCCCAGATCACCATGCCATGGTTCTGAGACTCCTGCCTCCACCTTTCCTCGGCGGCGCAGACCGTGCTTTGCCATTCGGGGAGTGCTTGGCCATTCCCGCCCCCGAGAATCCAGTCGTGGTTGAGGGCCAGCATGCGAATGGAGCCGGCGTCGTGATGGCTGTGCCCGCCTACGTGGGTGGTCCGGGCATACGCCCCCAGGATGGCATCGTCCTGATCCTGGTAACGGTCCCGAACGATCCAGAGTCCCTGACGGCTGTCGCTGACGTGACGGGACAGTGCTGTGTTGGCGTCGCGCTCCCTGATATCGTACGGGTAGCAGACCGCCGCGAAGTAGAGACCATGGGCCCAGGGAGCGTAGGTCTTTTTGGGGCTGGCATGCCCCCACATCCGGTTCCACCAGTTCACCAAGGCACCACGCTGCGCTTCGGGGGCCATCCCGAGAAGGATGTTGTCCATGGTTCCTGCATCCCAGCCCTGGCCATGGTCGTTCCAACTGATGGAACTGCCCCATTCCGGGGCTTGCCCTTGAGCATCGGTCAGGTTGTAGCGGGCACAGGTGATCGCCGCCATGCTCGGGCCCATCTGGCACAGATTGGGATAACGCTCAAAGAGGTCCGGTCCACCGCAGCAGCGCCAAGCAAGCAGGGCCGGCAGGAGCCCGCCGCAGGCGTAGGCCTGATAGCCCTGTCCCTCGTGGTAGAGGCCCGCATCGCCGAAATGCCTGCAGAAGGCCGCGATGCGCTGGCCGCAGAAGGCAATCGGTTCGGAATGATCCCAGAGCCCGCCATCGACCTTCATCTGGCCATGGCTGGCCAGCGCGGCCATCAGGGAACCACTGTGAGTCACGGCCCACCAGTTGTTGCCCACCTGGTAGGGATTGCCTTCACGCACCTGGTAGATGGCCAGGGCGAATCGGGCCAACAGGGCGTCGAAGGTCAACCGCTCCGCCTGCGACCAGGCGTCGGCACAGCATTGCTGAACGATGGTGGCCTGGATGCTCAGACCGGCAACGCCCAGGTCGAAACGGTCCCAGGGCCGACACATGTGATGGACGGCCAGCCTGGCCCTGTGGGCGTATTCGAACTCGCCGCTGAGCAGGTATGCTACCGCACAGGAGACGGGATAGCCGGCACAGGACCTGGCGTCGTCATGACCCCTGGAATCGGGTTTTATCACCTCGTCCAGCGAGAGGTCGGCCGACTTGCTGACACAGCTCAACAATCCGGTGACATGGGGATGCCCCTTCTTCAGCAGTTGCCGAAGGCGCTGGGCCATGACATCATCGTGCCAAAGCCTCTGGGGCCTGGGGAAGACAAGGTTCTGTGCATCGGGTTCAGTGATGTGCATCGGCGTGTTCCTCAGGCGTTCCCCGTCGGCATCAGACGGATGGCTTCGCCGGGCTCCGTCTCAAATGTGAAGCGGGTGCCAGATCGCGTTTCGGCTTCGCTCCCATTGCGGACGATGGACACATCGTGCCCCGGCCACGGGTTCTCAACGGTGCAGGGGCGGCCCTTCTCGCTAAGGATGTCCACGTAGCGCACAGCCCGGTTCTTCAACTCACCTGATGCCAGGAACGCTCCCCGGCAGCGGATGTTATGGAAAGAGGCATCCCTGTCCTTCGGCCAGACCCGGAACAGCCGGAGCACGCCGCCGTGGTCCATGCAGAGCATCTCGTTGAGCGTGTTGGGCACGGTGCTGAAGTTCTCGATGCCGTGCGCGTTGCCGGCCCGGAACCCGTTGGGCCAGGCCTCTTCGGCGTACCTGCGCAGTTCCCGCAGGATCGTTTCCGGATCGTACCCCACCCGGACGGCCGCGGGGAAGAAGCTGTTGGCGCCGTTGTTGTCATGCCAGCGGCCCATGACCTCGATGGTGTTCCGGGCGGTCTCGAGCAGGTCCGGGTCGCTGTCCAGATGGACCTGGCCGGCCGGATAGATGTGCTGGATGCCGATGGTGTTGCTGTCCCGCCATGCGGTTCCCTGCTCGCAGTAGCGAAAGACCGTCTTACCCTCGCGCTGCCGGGTGCTGTAGCCGCTGAGACGATGAAGGATGTGGCCCCACCGCTCGCAGCGATCGCAGTCCCGGTCCAGCGTCCGGCACAGGTCGATCGCCAGCTCTAGCGTGGTGCGGACAAGGGCGAGCGAGAGGCACGAGTTGGTGTCCGGTCCCGAACTCTCGTGGCAGGCATCGTTCTGGACGACATAGCGTTGCCCGGGCTCATCCCATGTCAGGTAGTTTTCCCAGAACGTGGCGACCTCTCGCACAAAGGGCAGGATCCGCGCCCCGTACGCCCGATCGTAGGTGGCGTACCAGCGGGTCGCCATGTTGACGATGCCGTAGGCCGCGTTCGTGCGTTGCCCCAGCAGGAAACATCCCTGCTCGACGAGCCTGACCGGTCCATTGTCAGGCAGATCCACACCGTAGGTGGTCTCGATGCCCCTGGGCCCGATGCCAACGGGGTACACCGCACCATCGAATCCGAAGATCGTGCGGCAATGCCAGCGGCCGCGTTCGAGAAAGTCGAGCAGCGGCGCATCGTGCGGGTCGGCCTGCTCCAGCCGGTTGGCACGGGCCAGGCCGTAGAAGGGCGCCTGATGGTTGTAGTTGAGGTGGTAATCCCCGTTCCAGGCCGGGTTGTCGCTTGTCGTCCAACCGAAGATGGCCGGCGGGAAATCCGGGTCGCGCGAGCAACTGCCCAGCCCGTACAGGGAGAGGTAGTACTGCTTCTCGATCACCGGGT
>PUNN01000342.1 GCA_003552605.1 Phycisphaeraceae bacterium | reverse complement strand
CAGCAGCCGTCTTTCCGGGGGCGGCTGATGGCCATGCGGCAAACCCGCTTTTACGAGCCTGCATGGCCATCGGCTGCGGACAGCCGCTGACCATGCCACCCGCCCCCGGACTTTCCCTTTCAACGGTTGCTCCGCCAGTGCAGCCGCTTGATCGAGGCCACCGTCAGCGCGGGCGATGTGTACCTGATGCATCCGTACATGCCGCACCCCGTGTCGCAGAATATCGTCCAACGGCCACGCTTCATCACCAATCCCCCGTGGCGCTCAACGAGCTGATGGACTTCAACCGGCCGGATGCAGCCGATTTCTCGCCCATCGAGCGCGCGGTCCTTCGCGGGCTTGGTGTTGATCGCCATGAGTTCAAGCCCCAAGCTCTTCGCCAGATGATCGTGCCCGAGCGTGTGAAGCGTCAGCAGCGGATGCTCGAGGAAGAAAAGGTCCGACTCGCCGGCGGCTGGGCGCGGTGCCGGTGATGTCATGCCGCGATGATGCAGTGTACATTTGGTGAATGCCCCGATGCACCCGCGGACCTGTTGCCGTTGTTGTCGTGGGGCGAGCCCGACGCCGGGATGGAGTTAACCATGAAGTTTTCGTTTTCGACTGAGCAGCAACAGCCCGAATTGCAGGATGCACTCGCGGCACTGGCCGAGGCGGGCACCCTCCCATCGCACCCGTCCGGTTCCGGTACGCAGGTGAGATTCGAGAGGGGCGAGGATGTCGGCCGCGGTGTGTGGTTTGCACGATCCGGTGAGCAGGGGATCACCATGCGCTATACCGATGTCGCCGCTGCGATACGCGGGCTGGGTTCGCTGCTCGCTGCCGGGGAGGGCGATCTGCCCCGTGATGAGTCCTCGACGTTCCGCACCCTCGGGATCATGCTTGACTGTTCGCGCAATGCGGTCATGCGGGTGGAGCATTTCCGGAAATGGCTTCGGCAGCTCGCGCTGCTCGGTTTCAACATGGCCATGCTCTACACGGAAGAAACCTACGAGCTGCCGGGTGAGCCGTGGTTCGGGTACATGCGTGGTGCCTATGCCGCCGATGAACTGCGTGCGATTGATCAATACGCGGCAAGGCTCGGAATCGAGATGATTCCGTGCATCCAGACCCTCGGCCATCTCGAGCAGATGCTGCGGTGGCCGGCCTACCGCAGGGTGCGTGACACCGATGATGTGATGCTCGTGGGTGAGCCGGCGACGTATGATCTGATCGAGAAGATGCTCGATCGGTGGTCACATGTGTTCGGCAGCCGGCGCATTCACATCGGCATGGATGAGGCGATCAGCCTCGGCCGCGGCCGTTACCTTGACCGTTTCGGCGCTGCACCGGCATTTGATATCTTCAACGAGCATCTGAATCGGGTAATGGCGCTCTGCCGTGACCGTGGGTATCGGCCGATGATCTGGTCGGACATGTACTTTCGTCTCGGCTGTAAGAGCGGCGACTATTACGACCCGGCTACCATCATCCCGGACCACGTCCAGCAGGCCATTCCGGCCGATGTGCAGCTTGTCTATTGGGATTACTACCACCGCGATGAGGCATTCTATGCCGACTGGATCGGCCGCCATCGTGACCTGGGCTTTGAGCCGGTGATGGCCACCGGGGCGTGGACGTGGCATCAGCCGTGGCATGCGACGATGCGCACCGAATTGCAGGCCGGCCCGGCCGTGCGTGCGAGCCGCGCGGCGGACTTGCGTGAGTTGTTTGTCACCCTCTGGGGCGATGATGGGGCGATGTGTGATTTCGACAGTGCATTCGCCGGGCTGGCTTTCATCGCGGAACTCGCCTGGTGCGATGAGGCGGACGATGAGGCGATTGCCCGGCGATTTCAGGTCGCCTGCGGCGGCGACTACCACGCCGCGCACCTCGCAGGGAAAGTGAGCAGCATCGAGCGGCCTGCCGACGAAGGAAGCAGGGCGGTCGACACGTGGGGCTGGATGTGGGACGATCCATTGCTGGCACCGATGTGGCGGCACTTCCACGCCGCGGACCCTGGTTTCTGGGATGCAGCCGAAGTGCATTTTGCACGTATCCGCGATGGCCTGGCCGGAAAGGTGGATGGTGGTGATGACCGCGGCGGGGGCGAAATCGCACAGGCGCAGCGCATCGCGGATTGGCTCGGCCGCAAGATTGCGCTTCGCCGCGCTGTTGAACGCTGGTATGCCCGCCGCGACACCGAGGAACTGGACGGGCTCATGAGCGAAATCGATGCCGTGATCGCGTTGTGCATTGCCTATGGTGATGCGCTTCGCCGGCAGTGGCTTGAACGCTGCAAGCCGTTCGGTTTCGAGGTTGCGCAAATCCGCGTGGCCGGCCACATCGAACGCTGGCAGGAGTTGAAACGGCGACTGCGGGCTCTCGCGGCCGGCACCATCGACATCATTGAAGAACTGGAAGTCGAAGCGCCCGGTCCCCCATGGCCTGCAACCAACGCGTTCCGGCACGTGGCGCAAAGCTCGGCAGGCAAGCTCTGACCGCGAGGCCTTGGTGAAACGGTGCCGGGTGTCGTTGTGGGGCGTGCAAGAACGACGTCGGATGATGCCTTGCTTGTCCCACCGCCAGGCACCGGTTTCCATGGGCCTTTCAGCCATCCATGTGAGGTGGACGGCCGGGATGGATGGGAGGTTCCGGCGAGGGCGAACACAGGTAGCTGCAAAACCGGCTGACTGTGTCAGCGGGCTTTCCGGGGGTCTTCAGCCCGATGGCCATGCGAGTCCGCTGGGGCGCTTGGGGCGCCTGGAACCCCCGGGGCCGCATGGCCCTCGGCTACGGCCCTCCGGAAGCCGCTGACCATGCCACCCAGCCTTCTCTGGATACAAGGGGAGCCCGCGCCAAGTGTCATGCGCCCGTTCGCCCCGGCTGCGGGCCAGGCGGTGTCGCCCGGTGCCATCGGGTCGGCTAAACTCCCGGTATGTTCTCTCTGACCAACCGGATTCTCGACAACCCCGGCCGCGATTACGTGCGGCGGAACAAGCCCGACTGGCTCCGAGCCCAGCTTCCCGGCGGGCCTGGGTACCAGAAGCTGCGACAGATGGTCGAAGGCCACCAACTCCATACGGTGTGCGAGTCGGCCAAGTGCCCGAACATGGGCGAATGCTGGGCCCGGGGCACGGCGACGCTGATGATCCTGGGCGATGTGTGCACTCGCTCGTGCGGATTCTGCCATATCAAGACCGGAAAACCGCCGATTCTGGACCGCGATGAGCCCCGCCGCGTCGGCGAAGCCGCGGCGATCATGGGACTGCGGCATCTCGTGGTTACCAGTGTCAATCGCGATGAGTTGCCGGATGGCGGGGCCGGCATCTGGGCCGAGATGATCCGCGAGGTCCGCCGCCAGTCGCCGGGGACATCCATTGAGGTGTTGATCCCGGATTTCTGCGGCGACTGGGAGGCACTGCAACTGGTGCTCGATGAGCGGCCGGAGATACTGAATCACAACATGGAAACGGTGGCCCGGCTGTACCCGGCGGTAAGGCCGCAGGCCAAGTACGCCCGGTCGATCGAGTTGCTCCGCCGCGCGAAAATGGAGAACCTCACCGTCAAGACCGGCATTATGGTCGGCATCGGTGAGGAGGATCACGAGGTCTTCGAGTTGATGGAGCATGTGCTCGATGGCAGCCGTTGCGAGCAGGGCGCCTGTGACATTCTCACGGTGGGGCAGTACCTCCAGCCGACCCGCCAGCACCTGCCGATCAGCCGCTGGGTGACGCCGCAGCAGTTCGCCGAGTACAAGCGGGTGGGCGAGTCACTTGGCTTCGGCCACGTCGAGT
>PUNN01000434.1 GCA_003552605.1 Phycisphaeraceae bacterium | reverse complement strand
GTCGCTAACGTATCCGTTGAGTCGCGAGCCTGCACACCAAGCGGTTTCAACGGGCGATACTTGACTGGTTTCTTGCCGGAAATCAGTAGGTTGAGCGTCTCACCGACCCGGTAACCCAATTGCTCCAGCGGCAGTTGGACCGCCGAAAGCCCGGGCACAGCGCAGTGCGCGGCGATATCGTTGTCATGGCCGGAGATTATGGCCACCTCGGCGGGTACGGCAAGGTCATACATCGCGGCAAGATCGCAAAGGCGGTCGCCATACCCCGGATCGGTCGCCAGAATCCCGCAGGGCTTGGGCAGTGAAGCCACGAACGCGGCCATCACCTGCTCCGGTGGTTCATCGGCTGATTTCGAGCAGCGATCATGGGGATCAGCGCGATCCGCCCAGAATACCTCGCAGGTGTGGCGCTGCGCTGTCAATGCCTGCCGGAAGCCTTCGTACCTCTCAACGCTGTAGTACTGCGAAGCGACCCCAAGCACGCCGAAGTGCTCAAGGCCCACATCAAGCAAATGCTTGGCCGCCATGGCGCCGGCGGCCCTTTCGTCAATCCGGAGGGTGATACAGGGCATACCGGCCAGTTCAGCCGGCGAAAACCGGCCGGAGGTGTTGACGGTGGGAACTGCGAGTTGGAGGCAACGCTCGAGATGCTCTCGGCGCGCCACATGAACGATCATCCCATCCACCTCCTGCTTGGCGAGCCAGTCCATCGCGCCCGCATCGGTCGGGTCGCGTGTGAGCAGCCGCCATGAATGGGGGTGACAGTACGACTTGGCACCGCGAATGATGTCGATGAACGGCAAGGTTCCCGGTTTCGACAGGATCGCGATTCGTTTCGGTTCGGGAACTCGCATCATCAGTCTCCTGAGGCTCAACCGCACATATCCCACATATATAATATATTCATCCCATATCTACTATGGCCAGTGGGCAGAAACCGGGGTAGGCTTCTGGTGCATAGTTGGGGCAGTCGCGGCCGCGTCCACCCAGCATGGCACGGTGCCGGGTGGGGGCGTGATGGGGTAGCGGAGCAGCCTGTTGGAGGCATATTCGATGTCGAATTTTGGAAGAAACGGGATTGGATTCACGCTTGTCGAACTTCTCGTGGTGATCTCGATCATCGCGCTGCTGATCGCACTGCTGCTACCGGCATTGAGCGCCGTGCGGGTGGCAGCCGACCGGATGAACTGCGCCAGCAACATGCGGCAGATCGGCATCGGCATCTACACCTACGCCACCGACAATCGCGGTTACACGGTTCCCGACTGGGTGCCGCCCCCTTGGGCATCCCACAGAAACCCGTGGCATCGCTCCTTTGCCCGTCCGGACTGGTCCCGCCTGTTCTGGACCGACTATTTCGACCCCAATGACCCACAGCGCGCCCCGCGGGCCCTCGGCTACCTCTATCTTCTCGATTACCTTGCCGAGCCGCCCGTCTACTACTGCCCGAGCCTGGGCGGCCATCCGCGGTATTCCTACGAGGGCAATCGAGAAAGCTTCGAGCAAGTGGAGCGGGAGGAAAGGGTGGATGAGTGGATACACACCGCCTACACCTACCAGCCCCATGTCCACATCGATGGGCTTAACGAGGTCGAGGGCAAAAGCCATGGCGACTATCTCTATCCGCGTATCGACGACTTGCCCACGGGCACGGCGCTGATGCTGGACATCATCGACGATGTGACCGAAGACGGCGACCTGTCCAACCTTGCCCATCCCAGCGGCGGCGGTGTGGGCGTCAACATGATGTTCGGCGACACGAGCGTGCGTTTCACCTCCGATCCGGACGCTGATGACATCATTCTCGGCGGCATCGACTCCCATACGAGCCAGGGCGGCTGGGAGATGCTCAAGGCCGTCGAGCACCTCGAGGATGCCCGGTAGCCGATGACAAACCCCGTCGCCCGCCGCCACGGACGTTATGTTCTGCTGCCCGTGGGTGACTTCCGGGGAGGACCCCGGGAGGCCACCGGAAAGGGAGACCCCTCATACCGCGCTTCACAGGTGAGTAATTGACGGCATTCATGGTGGACTGGGTCATGTCTCACCGCGCTGCCGTCACACTGGAGGTGCCCCCGGTTTCGGACCGCGGTACAGTTGGCGGCCCTGGCGGTATACTACCCAGGTTTCATTACCGGCAACTCGCAACCGTTGCCGCACTCCTGAGAATATGACATGAATCCCACACCATTTGGCATCTCGATTTCCAACTTCAACGTACCCGACAGAGGCGATGCGGATGCATCTGCGGGCATTCAGCAGGCGCTCGATTCCGGCGCGCCGCACATCTATATCCCTTACGGCACGTATCGCATCGACAACGGCCTCAAAATCGCCGGCTCCACGCGACTGGTGGTCCATCCCCAGGCAACCCTGTTCTTTGGCGATGGGGCCGGCCGGTGTGCATCAGACTTCCTGATTTCAAACCGCCACGAGGAACGCGGTGACAGCGACATATCCATCTCCGGCGGCATCTGGGACGGCAATAACATCAACAACCCGCGGGGCCGGGAGGGCGAGCGCGATGCCTATACGGGGACGTTGATGAACATGAAAAATGTCGATGGTTTCCGCTTGGAGAACGTGGTTCTGAAAGATGCGACCGCCTACTTCACGCGCCTCACGCGGGTCCGAAACTTCCAGGTGGGGGGAGTCAGGTTTCAGATGACTCACATCACCCGCAACCAGGATGGGGTCCACTGCTGCGGATACTGCGAGAACGGTCGCATCCATGACATCAAGGCTTACGGCCGCTATACGACCGGGGACGATCTGATTGCACTCAACGCCGATGATGGCCTGTTGCGTTCTGAACTTCTGGGGGCCGAGGCGGGACCGATCAGGAACCTGCACATTTCAGACATAGGGGCCGAGGACTGCCATTGCCTGATACGCCTGGCCAGCGTGTGGTCCGAAATTTCCGACATTCACATTCGAGGTGTTTACGGCGGCTGCCGGGGCTATGCGTTGAATGCAGATTCCCTGCGGTACTGTCGCGTTCCGCTCTTTGATCCCAGTGACCCCGCTTATGCACAAGGCGTAGGGCTGTTGAAGAATATTCACATTGAGGATGTCGAGGTATACCGCACAATCGATGATGATAGCACGCTGTTCTGCCTTGAATCGAGGATGGATTGTTTCACGATGTCACAGGTGAGGCGCGTGCCCTCGAGAGATGCAAACCCGGCGGCCTCGCTCATTGAGATGAAACATGTCCTGCAGGAGCGCCTCGTCGCGGAATACTGGCAGTCCGCCCCCGACGCTGATGTGGCGCCGGCAAACCGGCGGCCGGTCGCCGGGTTCCCGGGCATGGTCCGCACGGAAGCATCCGGGCAGAAAGTCGACAACCTGAAGCTTCATACAGACCACCTGTACACCTTCTCCGCAGCCATGCCGGTTCTCAACCCTTTGCCGGAGAAGAACTGCATGCGTGGCCTGACGACTTGACGCTGACTCATTCCGCCTGCCGCAAGATGCTACAGCGCTGCGCTGCTCCGAAAATTTGCCGAGATGAGGCTGATGCGCAGAGCCCGTAACCGGGGGCGAATGTCGATGAGGTGCAGCAATCAGTGCTGAGGCTGGTTTGGCGCGCGGGGCGGTGCGCATTCGAGGAAAAGAGAAGCGGCAAAAGCGGACCCTGAGGGACTCGAACCCCCAACCTACGGTTCCGAAGACCGTCGCTCTATCCAATTGAGCTAAGGGTCCTGAGGCGCAAGTATTCTACGGTGACCGGGGGTGGGGTGCCAGTGGGTCGCCGCGTGGGGGGTAAGGCGGGGTGCATGAC
>PUNN01000045.1 GCA_003552605.1 Phycisphaeraceae bacterium | reverse complement strand
TAATACTGGTGACAAGGGTGATGATGGTAGTGATGGTGCTAAAGGAGATACTGGTTTGACTGGTAATACTGGTGACAAGGGTGATGATGGTAGTGATGGTGCTAAAGGAGATACTGGTGATACTGGTCCAACAATTGAAATATCAGAACAAGAGATTGACAATGGGATTAGTTCAGATAAGAGAGCCATATCAGGACGTAGAGCTGCGTATATAATCGAACAAGCAGCAGGTTTAGAACCAGGAGAAGATGGTGATGTAGCAGTATATCACAATGGATCTTGGAGGGCATGCGATAAAGTTAAAATAGATTTCAGTACTGGAACTATTGAAACACAAGGCGATGTAATTTCAAATATTTAGTCATGGTTAAAATGTCAGAAATACGGAATTTTGTGGCAGGTGATTGGTATCCTCCGCCTGTTTCTAAGCGTGTTTTGGGCTATATTAATAACGTTGGGTCGGCAAATCCTGTGGCTATCTCTGATTGGAAAGGGGACGTAGGTGCTGGGTATATTTCTATAGGATTAAGTTCGCCACAAGATACACCGCAGGGAGTGCAATGGGAGCAGGATTACGCTGAAATTGAACGTTATATTGATATAAATGCAAATTGTTTGTGGAGAATAGATTTTGCGGGTTCAAATTTGGGTCCAATTAAAGTTGCAGAAGTTACAGGATTCCCCTTTGAGGGCTTTGAAACTGGGGATATTTACGGTGGATACGGATTTATTGTTTTGCATGGGGGGGGAGAAAACCTGCAATCTTTTTCAGGGCATATCAGAATTGAGTATAATACTAATTTTGGGAGAACTCATGTCGATATTCCTCTTTACGATAGCGGAGATCCAAGCACGGATTTTGCCCCGCTATACATTGAGCCGCCGCATATCGTAATGCCGGGAGCTTTTGGCAGTTCAATGGTCACAATTTATAACGTTTTTGGCGGTTCGATTAATGTGGTTTCAAGTTCACCGTGGATCGAAAATATACAATTCAGCCAATTTGGCTCGGAAACCTACGACTGCACATTTGACGTTTCAGAGCATTTCCATCTATGCCACAACCAACGTGAGGGGGAAATAGTGTTTGAAGATGGCTGGGGCCGTATGGCATCTGTTACGGTGATACAAAACCCTACAAAAGATGGACTGCCTATTGTATACGACCCCATGGGGGTATCTTACCCCTATGTGCAGATAGGGGATTATTACGTCATGATTGAAAACTTACGCACTGATTTTTTCGCAAATTATACACCAATCAGTTATATTTCAGACCCGACTTCATGGGTAACTCAAACTTCGCCAGCATATTGTGTATATAACAATGACTGGAGTTACGAGCAGTTATACGGGTATCTGTATAATGGGTTAACCGCCAGACAAGAAATGCAAAATGAAGGATTAGTTGACCTTGGTGAGCAGCCATTTCCTAACGATTTAGCAGATGACAGGAATTGGCATATCCCGTCAATTTTCGAATGGGACCATATCATAACTCACGCTGGAGCAAATAGTGAAGCAAGGGTGTTGGGAATGAAATGCAATCGTGAAGTTCCCGCAAATCATCCCAGATGGAACGAGGGACTTGGTGGCAACAATAACTCATCATTCAGTGCGCTCCCATCAGGGGGCAGGGATAGGAGCGATGGGTATTTCTGGGGACTTGGATTCAGGGCTACATTTTGGACGAATTCTGAGTATAGTATGAACAATCAATCTATTATGATTATCCCTGAAACAGAAACATATCCCTGGATATGGTTCAGGCCTGCTGGGGGTGTTTACGCCGGAACCCATATTCGAAGCGGTAACGCCATTAGATTAGTGAGGAGAAAGCGAACGGTATTTCTGGGGACTTGAATTCAGGGCTACATTTTGGACGAATTTTGAGTATAGTATGAACAATCAATCTATTATGATTATCCCTGAAACATATCCCAGGATATGGTTCAGGTCTGCTGGGGGTGTTTACACCGGAACCCATATTCGAAGCGGTAACGCCATTAGATTAGTGAGGAGAATACGATAATAGTCAACAAACATATCCGCCGAATAGGTATCAGGGGAATAGCCTTGGTATTCGTGATTATTGTTTCCACCCAAAAGGAAAAGCAGGACAAGATACTTATTAATCATGAAAAAATCCATTTGAGGCAGCAATGGGAAATGCTTATACTGCCTTTTTTTGTATGGTACATTACCGAATACATAATTAACCGTATCAAGGGGATGGAGAACCGGGCAGCTTATAGAGCAATATCTTTTGAACGGGAAGCGAAGGAAAACGAACAAAATCAAGACTATTTAAAATACAGGAGGCCATTAACAGTTGACGATTTTTTATTAAAAAATGTGTTTTTTCTTATTAATTTAGATAAATTTTAAATATTTTAGTATTTATATATGATGAAACCCAGTGTTACCGATAAGAAGTTAACTCCGTTTTGGGACGACAAGTGTGAAACCATAAGCTCCAACCTATTGTCACACACGGAGATAGACTCTGTAGGTTTGGGTTTGAAATCATTGAATACCTTATCAACCAAAATGGTGGAGAAATCATGGTTCTCGACCAACCTGACACATCACCAGAATCTGAACTTACCTCAGACCTACTTGCAATCCTTCATGTCTTCTCTTACCGTATGCACGGACTCAGAAGGTACGCTAATCAAATCAAGAAGGATAAGGATTTATCCAACCAAGGAACAAAAGATTAGGTTTAAAGGGTGGTTCGGGGTATCAAGGTTGTTCTATAACAACACCATAGACCATTATAACAACCCCGATAAGGATGGTATTAACTGGATGGGGGTGGCAAAGGGATTAACCGACAGGTTAAGCGAGGATTATGTTAAAACCACTCCATATCAGGTTAAGAAGATTGCGGTGAAAGACGGTTACCAGTCCTTCATCACCAATGTGAGAAAGACAAAGAAAACTGGTAAGGGGTTCAAATTGGGGTTTCGTAGCAAGAAGAACCCCGTTCAGAGTTGCTATATACCAAAGACCGCAGTTAAGGACGAGGGTATATATCATACCATAGCAGGCAAACTGAAGTATTCTGAAAGACTGGGTTTGGTCAATAAAGATTGCAGACTAATTTACGATAACGGACGGTGGTTTATCTCAATTCCTACTGAATACAGTAGGAAGGTGTTCATCGAAAACCAAGAGGACATCATTGCGATAGACCCCGGCGTCCGTTCATTTGTCTCACTCTTTTCAGCCAAAGGAGTTTATGGACACATAGGCAAAACTGACTTTTCAACCATACAGAGATTATGTGATCATATGGATAAACTAATCTCCAAGATGACCTTGGAGAGGGACAGGTTAAAGAAGGATTCCATGAGAAGTGCTCTTATGAGAGTTAGGCACAGATTAAGGGATTTAACCGATGAGTTACACAACAAGGTGATAATGTTCTTGGTTAAGAACTTTAAGGTGGTGGTTTATCCAGAGTTCGATGTATCAAACATGGTGGTGAAAGGAAGGAGACGCCTGAATAGGAAATCGGCAAGGAATATGCTGAACTGGGGGTTCTATAAGTTCTCTGAGAAACTGAAAAGAAAGTGTGATGAATACGGCGTTAAGTTAATTAGGATATGTGAAGCCTACACCAGCAGAACCAATAGTTTCACTGGTGAAGTGATGAATATAGGTTCAAAGAAACAGTTCACTTATATGGGGAAACCCATTGATAGGGACATAAATGGAGCACGGAACATTTTGATCCGTGCATTGAGAGATGGCTCCGCCACCAGTTGGAATACTGGTG
>PUNN01000327.1 GCA_003552605.1 Phycisphaeraceae bacterium | reverse complement strand
GGCCGCCGCGGCACGACCCGGCGCATCCCCCTGTCGGGCCGATTGCCCCGCGGTTGCAGCGGCCGCCTCCGCCTCGCCCCCTTCGTTCACCGGCTCAGCCTCCGCCAGCACAACCTCCCCGCGCGGCACCACATCGACCCCGAGCAGCCGATCGGTGCTCAGGTACTGGCGAAGCAGACGCAGACGGTGGCGCTCGGTCGAGTCCATGCCCTTGAGCATACCGCCTTCGGCCGGCCGCTGTAAGCCAGGCGCCGGGCAAACGCATGTAGCTGCTCACCCGGGTGGCATGGTCAGCGGCTTCCGGGGGTGTCTGCAGCCGATGGCCATGCGAGCCCGAGGGTTCAAGACGCCCCGAGCGCCTCGCGCCCTCGCATGGCCATCGGGCTGCCCCGGAAAGCTGCCCCCGGAAATGAGACAGCCGGCTGACACAGCCAGCCCCCGGGTTGCCCGCCGCGGCGCGTGCCATGCGCCCTGCCCTGAGTGCTGACGATGGCAGCAATGACGCACGACCCGCAGGCGGCTACGATGGGATGGGAGCCGGGTCCCATCGGGACCCGCGCCTCGGCGGCGGCATACCGACCGGCAGGATGCGCCCGCCGCGGGGTGTTTTACAGGTATCGACCGGCTGAGGTGAAAGGGCATTGGGCATGATTAAGAGAATTCGTGCATTGATGAGCGAGTTTCACCGGTGTGAAGCCGGGGCGCAGGGCCTTGAGAAGCTGCTGCTCTTGGCCGCGCTTATCCTGCCGCTGCTTGGCATCCTCATCTTCTACGGCGGTGAAATCCGTGACTGGCTGGTCGGCCTGTGGGAAGACATGCGCGGCCAGAGTGAGGACCTCCGCGAGCCGCGGTAACTGCACGGCGGTTTGGGCTGACCGCTTCGAAAGATGATCCGCCCCTTCCGGTTCTGCGTTCACGGTTCAATCCCGCCATCAAACAACATCCCGCAAATCGGCACGCTTCGGCACATCATCAGCCTGCCCGGTCACCGAAGGTCCGTAAATCACAAGCCTGTTCCGGCTGCTGGCGCCGGTGCGGTGCGCACTGGGATGGTCGTGCCGTCTGTGCCGATATTTCCAGCGGCCGGCCACAGGCAGTCGCTGGAGGCAGGTATCACCGCCTGCCCTCGGCGCAGCTCGCCCGCCGCCCACCGCCGCGCGCCCCGGAGGTCTTCCCCATGAGCGAACAGCAGACCGACACCCGCAACCGGACCGTGCTCGGGGCCGACTGCCACATCAGCGGCCAGCTCGAGCTCGATAACGATGCGGTCATCCTCGGCCGGTTCGAGGGGACGTTGCGGCTGACGGGGCGGCTCGAACTCGGCCGCACCGCCCGCATCGGGGGCACGGTGATCGCGGGCAACGTCCGACTTGCCGGCGATATCGAAGCCGATGTGATTGCCGAGGATGCCCTTGAACTGCTGCCCGAAGCTCACCTGCGCGGCCGGTTGTTCGCACGGCGGCTGATCGTGGCGCCCGGCGCGGAGGTCGATGGCCACATTCACATCGGCCCGCAGGCACTCGAGCAGGCCGCGGCGATGCTCGAGCTCGAGCTGTCCACGGAACACACCGGGCCGGCCGGGGCATCGCCGCATGCCGAAATGCCACAAGCCTCGTCTCCGGCGCCAATGCCCGAAGTCACGATCCCCGAAGCGGGCCACGAACCCGGTCCCGGGCAGGACACGATCGCGGAAACCACCACTGAATCCACAGAAACGGTGCAAGCCGATGAGCCACACGAGGATCGGGAGACGATTGAGCATGCGGATAGTGAGCGCGAACCTGCCGAGGTAGCGACCACGATAGCACCGCCACCCGCCGAGGACGGTCAGGCAGATGCGCCATCCGCATCCGAGGCGCGGCCGACATCCGGGGCGCAGGTCTTTTCCCGCAATGTCGACCGCCTGCTTGAATCGCGGCGTCCGGTCCGCGTGCTCAGCAGCCCCGGCCGTCGCGGCTGACCGGCTCACCCTCGGGGCGAGGGGCCGGGGTGAGGACGAGTTCAAACAGATTCTGCGCCTCTCGCTCACCCCAGCTCTCTCCCACCGTGAGCGCACGAGCGACCGTCAGCACCCGCGGCAGGGCGAACGGTGATTATGATGGCATGCTGCATGTAGGTCTCAAATCCATGCACGGTGCAGGATGCCAGCTTTGAATACCTCCGGTTCCAACGCATACGCGGGCACTGCCGTGTTTGTGCGGCTTCGGTGGGCGTTCATCACGGGCTGGATCGCGGGTTGTGTTGCGCTGCTGGTGTGGGTTTACGGTCCTGGCCCGACAGGCGATGAGGCGGCACAGACTGCCGGGGCCGTGACGGGCGGGGTGGGCGCGGTGGCGGTGGCATACGCCATGACGACACTCACCGCGAGCGTGCTGGCGATGCTGGCTTGTGCATGGGACAAGCGTCAGGCGACCCGCGGCCGGGACCGCATCAGTGAGCGGACGCTTCATCTGCTGGAACTCGCCGGCGGCTGGCCGGGCTCATGGGCCACCGGCCGGCTGCTGCATCACAAGACACGGAAGCTGAGCTATCGCTGGCGATTCCGTGCAATCGCCCTGCTGCACATCCTCACCGTCGCCACGGCAATCTACCTCGCATGGCGTGGGCAGGGTGCATGACACGCGCCGCGGCCAGCCGACCGAACCTTTCCTCCCCTCGCCCTCTGGGAGAGGGGCCGGGGGTGAGGGCGGGTTCGGAGGAGCCCTGCGTACATATGCCCGACACCGGAACCAGGTCCGGCGAGCATCAGCAAGCAAAGGCAACTTCGAAAATCGCGAATCGCACAAAACCCCTCTTCTGCCAATGCACCACTGCTCCACCCACCAACCCCGCAAGCGATTCCGTCCACATCACCGCGTATAGCACAACCAACCCCCACTATTTTCTGCGTTTTCCGCGCTTTCCGTAGTTCCCTCATTCCTCCCTACCGCATATCCCCCTGGAAACCCTGACGAGGGACATCGTGGCGTCACCAAACCCCGCTGCAATCAGACATCACCATACGAACCATCTTTTCGCGTCTTTCGCGCTTTTCGTAGTTTCTCCCCTCACCCCTCGCAGTACCCAAGCCGTGCCATCACCCGCTGGAATTCGCCGATGAGCGTGGCGTTGGGCAGGCCGAAGAGTTCGAGGTACTCGATAGCACGGGTGCAACCGACGTAGAACGCCGCCCGGCCCTTGACATCGGCACCGAAGCTCTGCACCGATGCCATCAGCACGCAGTACTTGTCATAGCCCTTGGCCGAGGCCACCGTGGAAACAGTGAGCTGGTTGCTCGCACCGAGCAATCGGTCCTTCTGCTCTGTCACGAGGTGAATGCGGGCGACGGGCAGCTTCGCGGCGTCGATGGCATGCACGAGGTCCTGCGTGCGCTGGCGGGTCATGGCGAGCACGAGAATGTCTTCCGGACGCACCTGCTGCTCGATCAGCAGCCAGCGCAGGCGTTGCACGATGGCCTGCGCCTCGTGGCGGGGATCGGGCGCCGTGGTGATCCGCGGCAGCATGCCCTCGCGATGGGCGAACCGCACGCGATAGAGGCCGCCTTCTTGCCCCAGCAGCCCCTTCTGCTCGAGCGGCAGCAGGTCGGCGAAGTCGCGAGACGGCACACTCGCCTTGCCCTCGGCGCATGTGCCGTAGAGGACGTTGAAAGCCGGTTCAATGATCTGACGGGTGTTGCGATAGCACTCATCCATGACGTGAGCACGGCCGCCGCGAACGTTGATCTGAAGCGACTGCCAGTTGGGCCGGCGCCGGGCGTAGAGGTTCTGGGCATCATCGTAGAAGATGTAGAGATTCGGCTCGGCCCCTTCGCGCTGGCGGCAGAGCGCCTGGAGCAGGCGGAACTCCTCCTGCTCGAAATCCTGCCCCTCATCGACGTAGACGGCATCGTACCGGGTGCTTTCGGCAAGCTCGGGGTCCGCCTCGAACGTTGATTCAAGGTCCCGGCGGTAGGCCTGCGCCCGGGTGTCTTCATCACCAGCAGTAATGCGCTGATACCGCCAGAGCCCGCGCTGTGACAGGTGCCACATCAGCCGGTTGAAGGCGAAGACCTCGACGGTGTCCACCGGGACGGCGCTGCCGGTGCGCTGCCGGTAGGCCTGGGCGATCTTCTTTTTCAGAAACGGCACAAGCGCCCGGTTGAAACATACCGCGAGCAGGCGCGGCGGCCGGGGTGCAGGGTCATGGAGCGAGCCAGTCTGCTGCATGCTGCGGGCCAGTCGCCGGGCGAGGTTGTTGGCCAGCACGATCGTCTTGCCACTGCCGGCCACGCCGCGGACCAGCCGCGGCCCCTCGTCCCAGTTCTGGCTCGACAGCCGCTGCTGATCCTCGGAAAGCGTCTTGTAGCTCTCCGCTGCTTCATCGAACAGTTCACCGAGGGTCCCTTCGCCCGCCTGCCGCGCCGGCCGTTCACGCGGCTCGGGATAGAGCACGGAGGAATCGCCGAATGCGCCGAAGACGAACTTGAGTTGATCCGCCGGGCACTGCTTTCGCCCGTGGACGGCGAGCAACCGGCCGGCCTGGGCCATCAGCCGGTCGGCAAACCGTGTCCCGGCCATGTCTTCGGCGAAGATGAACGGCTCGGGGCAGTAGGCCTCCGGCCCGAACCGCGACATCCAGTCCGCGCGGCGGATGCATGGGAACACGACCGAGCATCCGAAAGGGACGATCAGTTCATCCGGGCAGAGGCGTTGCACGGCGTCCTTGATGTCGAACATGGCCGCCCGCACCTGGGCGAGCACGTTCCGCCGCCGCGTGCCCGAGGCATAGCGGATGCGGCACTGGCCGCCGGGCTCGATGGCCTCGATCTGCTCGAGGGTGAACTGCTTGACCTCGACCACCTGCACGCCCACCTCGGGGGCGATGACGACCACATCGGGCGGCCGGTGGCCGCCGCGGGCGATCGTCGGCTCACAGAGAATGACCGCACCGGGCGAATCAAAGCCACGGGCGAGCGCGGCGATCACCTGGCGGTGCGGCGCCCCACCCGCCTGCTCGGCGCCGATGATGCGGCATTGCAGTGGTTCCACGGCGTGCTGGAGGGCGGTCAGGTCCAAGGCGGTTACTCGAAGAGGGAAGACTGCTCAGCCTGTTCGGCCTCCGGCAACGGCAGGTTGGCCGCCTCACGCGCGGCCTCGACGGCGAGTTGGTCACACCGTTCATTCTGTGGATGACCCGAATGCCCCTCGATATGCGTGGCGGTCAATTCATGCGGCCGGGCCGCCTCGGACAGGCGCTTCCAGAGGTCGGCGTTCTTGATCTTCTTCGATGAGCGGAAGGAGCGGCGCCAGCCGGCGGCCTGGTGGCTGGCCATCCGGTCGTTGATGCCGGCGGTGACGTAATCACTGTCGCTGTAAAGGTGGACCCGGCTGGGCCGTTGCAGCGCTTCGAGCCCGCGGATAACCGCGAGCAGTTCCATGCGGTTGTTGGTGGTCAACCGTTCCCCGCCGCTGTCACTGCGCACCTTCCCGCTGGCGGGATGCTCGAGAATCCAGGCCCAGCCGCCGGGGCCGGGATTACCGCTGCACGCCCCATCTGTGTACAGGTCGACCCGGGGCAGGCGATCCCGGCCCTCGGGCGTTTCCGCTTCGTTCATCGGTGTCGGCTCCTCTGGCGATTATCCGGTCATGGCCGCGCGGCTGCTCCGGGCGCGTTGCAACAGCCGCACCCTGAGTGACCGGTGTCACCAATGGCCACATCATACGATAAGCAACAACCCCGCCCTCCCGTGGGTAAAAAGGTGGCCGGGGGGGCGGGCGGCGGGGGTGTCGGACCTGATTGCCGCCCGCCGCCTACCCCGCGCAGAGCAAACGCATGCAGGGCAGGCTGGCTGGGTCAGCAGCCGCCCCCGGAACAACTTCGGCTGATGGCCATGACGGGAACCCCGACCACGGGCCCTCATGGCCATCGGCTGCGGACAGCCGCTGACCATGCCACCGAGGTTTGCCGCTACATGCATTCGCCCTGCTAACGGGCGGAAGCGCCGCACCCGGGCGGCCGCGATCGGCTACCATGCCATGCTGGCATGCCCGATCCGCAATGGTCCATCATCATCCCTGTCCTCAACGAGCAGGACAACGTGGCACCGCTCGTGAGCGAACTTGAAGCATCGCTGCCACGCGCGGGCCGCGATGTCGCGTGGGAGGTCATCATCGTCGACGATGGCTCGACGGATCAGACGCTGCCGCGGTTGAAGCAGTTGGCCGCATCCCGGCCGTGGCTGGTGCTTCTTCACCGCGAGCATCCGCGGGGTCAGTCCGCGGCGATGGCGGCGGGGATCGAAGCCGCCCGGGGGGCCTACGTCGGGATGCTCGATGGTGACCTTCAAAACGACCCGGCCGACCTGCCGCGGCTTCTCGAGATCGTCCGCCGCGGCGAGGCCGACCTCGCTCAAGGCGACCGCACCGAGGCCCGCAACGAGGGCGCGCGGCGGAAGCTGGCCACCGCGGTGGGCCGGCTGTTTCGGCGGACCCTGCTCGGCGACCCGATCCGCGATACCGGCTGCACGCTTCGCGTGATGCGTGCCGGGATCGCCCGGCAACTGCCCCTGCACTTGCGCGGCATGCACCGCTACGTCCCCGTGTACGCCCGCATGCTCGGGGCCCGCATCGTCGAGGTCCCGGTCAACCACCGCCCGCGCACGAGCGGCAAGGCCAAATATGGCATGTGGGACCGCGCGGCGGTGGGGCTTTACGATGTGCTGAGCGTGCGATGGATGCTGCGGCGGCACCGCGATCCCGCCGCGGAGCGGATCACGCCCGACCACCCGGACACGCCCGGTTGCAGTGGCGGTGAAGATGCAGAAGATCACACAGCGCCCGAGCCCGGGGCCGCGACCCAGCCCGGGACAGTTCCCGCAGCGTACCCCACGTCACCCCCCGCCATGCAGCACGATGGGCAGGCCCGATGATCCGGCGATATCGCGCTATCCTGCTCATGCTCGCGGTCTGGATCGGCACCAGCGCCGTGCTGGCCTACGCCGTCACCGCGACCCATCCCCCTGCCGGTGCCAACCCTGACAACGGCAAGCTCCCTTTCAAGCTCACCGACCGCATTGCGAGCATCGAGATCGAGCGAACCGAAGATGGCCCGCGGGTGCTGGTGCCCGGGGCCGACGGCCCGCGCCACGCCACCGGCGATGAGTTGCTCGAGATGCTCGCCGCGGAACAGCGCCGGCTTGAAGCCCAGGGCTTTCTCTTTCGCCTGCTCAACATCACCACATGGACGGGGGTCTTCTGGGTGCTGCTGGGCTTGACCGGCCAGATTCTGTTCACCGGGCGGATGGTGGTGCAATGGATTCTCAGTGAACGGGCGCGTGCCTCGGTCGTGCCAACCGCCTTCTGGTGGATGAGCCTTGCCGGCGCGACCATGCTGGTGATCTATTTCGTCTGGCGAAAGGACATTGTCGGCGTGCTCGGCCAGAGCACGGGCTGGGTGATCTACATGCGCAACCTCTGGCTGATCCACTTCAGCCCGCCCGCACCACCGGACGATGATGCCACACCCCCCGAAGATGACAACCTCGATCAGACCCCCGCCGCGGCGCCGTAAACCCGCAGCTCCACCAACGCGCATGACACGCGCCGCGGGGGGCCCCTATGGGTGGCATGGTCAGCGGCCGTCTGCGGCCGATGGCCATGCGAACCCCGCTGACACAGCCAGCCCCTTGCATTACGTCATATGAGCATCCACGAGAAGCGTCATGCACCCGCGCCACCACTCCCACCGGGCTGCCCCTTGTAACTAAGCCCGCCCGGTGACCCGGGCAGCGACACCGCTTCCGCGGGCGCTCACTCACTCACGATGCGACCTTTCTCCGGGTCGAATTGCACCGCACGGTCATCGACGTGCAGCACCGTGTCCATGCCGCGGCCCTCGATCCTTCCCTCGGGCAGTTCGCCGGTGCCCACGAGCATGACCACCAGGATTTTCGCCTCACGGCCGGCGGTTTCGATCCGCAGGGCATCATCCTTGCGGTCGAGGTCGGCATCAGCCGGATGCAGCACCCAGCCGCGGACGTAACTGTCGTTGCGGCCGCGGAGGATGAAGCCTGGGCGGTCGCCATCGGGCTTCAACTCGGCCTCGACGCCATCATCACCATCATCATCACCGAGGTTGGCCTGCCAGGTCCAGGTGCGCTCCTGGTCGCTTTCGACCTGATCGAGCGTGGCGACGATGGAGCGTTCGGGCCTGGAGAAGTCAGTCATGAGGTGGCGTGTGGCGTCGTTGACGCCGAGGTTGCGATAGAGCTCACCGCCGCGGACGGTGGCGTAGCCGCGCTCGGTGTCGGCCTCGAACTCGCCGCGCTGACCCGTGGCGCGGCCGGTGTCATCGGTGTTGTATCGACCATCGACAAGCAGGGTGCTGTAGAAGGTGTCATCGCGCTGCTTGCCCGGCCCGCCTATGAAGCGGGTGTTGTAAGCCATCAGGTTAATGGCGAAGGTTTCGGGCTGTGCCCACGCACGGGGATGCATCTGCGTCTTGGCCGCGAGCGATGCATGCGCATCGCTCTCATCCTCCCACTTGTTGCGGAAGAACTGCCACCCGCGGCTGCCACCGACACCGACCGGGTAGTGACCGGTGGGGTCCTGCGGCTCGACATCCTCAGGGTAGTAGATGAGGGCGTACACAGCACCGGCACGGTCGCCATCGAATCGCCGGTTCAGCGGCATGCGCGAATGTTTGCCCATGTGCCGGTCATAGAAGTAGCGGTAATAGCCAAGCTCATCTTCGGGCACCGTGTTGAAAAGAAGGCTGATCCATCCCTCATTGAAGTTGCTGCCGTGGGCAACGCCGGTCTGGACGAACTTTCGGTCGATGTCGTTGAATGCGTGGGTGTACATGGCCATGCGCCACCAGTTGTGGCGCTGGGCCTGCTGCCATAGCTCATCGTCACCGAGTTTCTTCGTCGCAAAGACCGAAGGCAGCAGGAAGCCGCCGGGGTATTCGGCGTAGCCCACGCCCTCCTGCGTGACCCCGAGGTCATCAAAGGCCGTGTTCATGTGGCGCACGAGCTGGCGCTTGAGCTCCTGGTACCGGTCAGCCCGGTTCTCTTGCTCCGCCGCGGCGAGCATGAGCATCATCTCACCGCCGCGCGTGACGGCCACCCAGTTGGAGGTGCCGGGGTGTTGGAGGTTCGTATGGCCGAAGTCCGGCCAGGCATCGAGGGCCTCGATCATCTTCTCGCGCACGCGCTGGCGCTGCTCATCATCCCAAGTGTTGTAGCACCAGTCATAGGTCAGGGCGGTGCCCAGGCTCATCATGGCCCGCGCCAGGCCGCTGCCGGTGGTCATGGTCCGGTCCTGGGTGTCGGGGTCGGTGAAGCTGTCCTTGAGCGTGTCGAAGGCGATGTCCGCGTAGCGCTTCCGCTCGGCCTCATCCTCGGCCAGCAGGCTGAGCATCGCCGCCTCGCGGGCACGGTACGAGCGCTTGTAGGGGAAGATGTGATCGTGGTGGGCCTCCTCGAGATCGGCCTCATCCACCCGCCACTTCATCTGCTCGTAGACTTGCGCGTGGTGGGTGCCATCTTCGCGTACAAGCTTGCGCAGCTCGTCGATCCGGTCATCGCTGAGAAGCAGCCGCGGCCGCTGCCCGGTCTCGGCGGCGGTGGCCAAGGTGAGGAAAAGGGTGAGGGTGAGTGTGAGGGCGAGCAGCAGCAGGGGTGTCCAGTTCATGATGACCTCCTGAGTATCCAACGCGGCGAGGCGGCCCCCTATTGCCCGCCGCCACCACCCGGCATCCGGGGCCGGGCCGGCCGTGGCGGAGCCGTAACAGCGCTGCTGACCACTCGCCGCGGCGACTCACGGGGCAGCGAACGCCAGCACACGACCGGCGGTGGTGGTCACGATGACGCGGCCGTGGGCGATCGCGATGCTGTCGGGGATGAGCCGCTCGCGGCCCTCGGCAATGTCGAAGTCGAAGTTTTCCACTTTCTCCGATTCCCGGTCGACCACCGCTATGCGGATGTTCTCATCCTGCCGGGTCGCAAAGTAGAAGTAGCGCCCGGCTCCGGCGAGGAAGGTTCGCAAGCTCCTCGGGCCGATCCGATCGCTGAAACGGTCGCCGGGGAACCTGACCACACGCCTGCTGTTGTCGACATCATCGAACGGCACTTCCCGGTAGGCGTTGTCGGTGAAGCTGACGAAGCCGTCTTCAATCTGCACCGCAGCGCCCGCCCGGTTCATGTCATTGGGGCCATAGGTGCGGTAACCGCGCCAGAGCATGTAGGGGCCAAGCCATCCCATGCCGCCGGTGTGGCCCTGCTCATCAGGGATGAGCGAGGGGCTCGCCCGTCGGTCCAGGTCGCTTCTTTCGAGGGTTTCCGGGTCGATCGTCGAATAGGCCACACGCAGCTTGCCATCGACCAGTTGCATGAGGTCATTCACATGCCCGTTGGTGATGACACTGCTGTTGCGCGGTTCGCCGGTGGCCGGGTCAAGTGCCCAGAGGTAGATGCCATTGTCACTGAGCCCGTGCCGCCCCGCCGAGACGTACAGCAGGCCATCATGCAGCACCGGGCTGGAACGCACCGGGTGGGTGCTTTCGAGTTGCTGATGGGCGTTGTGCAGGCGCTCGTAGGGCGCGGCGAGGAAGGTCCAGATGATTGAACCATCTTCGAGGTTGATCGCCGATATGGTGCCATCGTTGACGCCGACGAAGGCCACATCACCGGCGAGGGTAGGCGGGGCGGCGCTGCGGCCACCGAGGCGGGTCCGCCAGCGCTCGCGTCCATCGGCGAGATCGAGGCAGACCAGTTCATGGCGATCGGGAACGGAAACCAGCACGCGCTCACTGTCGGCCACCGCCTGTGTGATGATCCCCGGGCTGTCACTGTTGAGCCGCCAGCCGTAACGGACTGTGCCATCGATGCCCGGGAGTTCACTGATTTCCGTTTCCCACGCGCGTTCGAGTTCGGCCGGCCCATCGGCCGGCCGCCACCCGCGGCGGGCGAAATCCCCGCGGAAGGTGGGCCAGTCCTCGGCATCCGGCTCGCGCACGCCGGCCGCCTCGCCGCGCAGCAGCAGGCGATCTTCATCCGCGAGGCGCTCGGGGAAGTGCTCCTCGTGAGCCAGGGCCAGCATCTCGCCCACGGTTCGCCTGCTCGCCGTGGTCAAGAACCCGCCGGCAATGTAGAGCATGCCGTTGGCAGGCCGGTTATAGCTGCCGTAGTCAGAATGACTGATGAGATTCTCCTCATCCAGACTGCTGTCGTGAGCGATGAAACGCATCCCGTTCAGGAGATAGTCCTTCGTCGTGGCGCTCCAGCCGGTGAAGCGGGTCTCCCAATCGATGGTTTCGATCAGCTCACCACTCTTGATGTCGTAGATGAAGGCATACATGGACTCGTTGTAAATGATCCGGTCCTCGCCGACATTGAGCCCGGAGCGGTCGCCGCGATTGTTCAACTCCGCAAAATCCTCCGCCCCGGCCCGCTTGAAATGCTCGCGGCCGGTTTCCGCATCGAGCGAGACGAGGATGCTGTTTTCCACATGCTCATGGGTCGAGCGCATCGAGGTGGCGCGATCCCGGGCTTGTCTGTGGCCGATCAAATGGCTGGCCGCGGCCACGACCCCGTGATCGACGATCAGGAATGCCAGCGGATAACCATCGACACCATCATACCGCCAACGCTCCTCACCCGTGGCAGGGTCCAGGCCGACGATGACCCTGGCGAGATTGGCGTTGCGATTGAAGTTGCGGAAGCTCGGTGCCGGAAAGTCGTCAGTCGAGGAGATGACCACTGCAAGCGTTTCCCCATCGGTGGCAACCATGTCGGCGTAGCCCTCATCTTCCACGGACTTTTCCCAGATGACCTCACTGCCATCGGCGCTGAGGGCGCGGAAGGTATGACCGCCATCGGCCTGATACAGACGTTCGCCATCGCTGATGATGCGGTGGTACCAGGAAAACGCCATGCCCCAGTCGCCCCGCTCGATCTCTCCCGCCCGGACCCGCTCGCCCCATCGGGCTTCGGGCAGCGTCTCGGACAGAGCCTCACCGGTGAGGATGTCACGCGACTGCATATCCACATGATCAACAGGCTGGTTCCGGGGAGCCTGGCCGGCCCCATCGGCAGGCAGGAACAGCCGCTGCCCATCGCTGAACACAATCCAGTTCCAGGGCAACAGGGTGGGACTATCATCGTAGCGCTGGCGCCACAGGGCGACACCGGAGAAAGCATCGCGGGCGTGGCCGTGATTGCGGGTGTGGCCGAAAATGTCTTCATAGAAGAAGCGATTACGCGAGGACCATGAGGCCTCCAGATAATGCACCCGGTCGGTGGCGATGTGGAATCCACCAGTGCGGGGGCCGGTCAGCCAGCGGATGCTGTTGGGCGGGCGCAGCGCGGTGTCGCGGCTCATGCGATTGCCGGTGGCGCTGGCGTTCCACCCCAGCCAGGTGTCCATCTCATCGGGGCGGGGTTTGCGAACCTCCCGGTCATCGACCAGCGCAAAGCCGTATCCCGGAGACAGCACACGCTCGATCTCATCATCACCAAGACGATGGGCCGCCTCCGCATCCACCACGAGCACATTGACCGCATGTGTGGGCAAGGGCAATTTGTCCGGCTGTTGCCAGTGAACGGCATCAGCCACCGGATGCACATCCGCCTCGGCAAAGGCCTCATCCATCTGGCCCGCGCGCTGAGCATCGGCGGTCAATGCCACCACCAGATGACGGTCCGTGCCTGCCAGATCAATCGCCAGGTTCGTATCCGCAGGCTCGACCAGCACGACCAGGCCGGATTCGCCGCCATCGCGCTCGGTGATGCTTTCCAGGTCAGCCGCGGCCGCGGCACCTGTCAGCAAACCCACAATCGTCAACCAAAATGCTGTGACTGAACGTGTCATCCGGTGATCTCCTGTACGGGAAAAGGGCCCCGCGGCCCGGGGCCCTGCTCACATAGGGCATGGCGATTCCTGCAAGTCATTATCCCCGCAGTCTGCGGCAGCACAACCCGTCATAGCGGCAACCGTTGCCGATGTGACGACGGTTGCAAACTATTGCGTTGAAGCACCCGCACCGTGGCATCGGTTGAGCGGCAAGCGCGCAGGGCGGCTCCCCACAACGGCAGCAGGTGCCGGATGCCACAACGGCCAGCAAGCAACTGGCTGATTTGCCGGTACAGCAGGAATCTGTGCGAACCGGTGAGTACAAGATGCCTCGGCCGCTCGTTCATATCCACGATGCCCTGCACGCAGCAAATCAGTTCCGGCACATGCTGAACTTCGTCAAAGATGACACGGGCATCAGCAAACCGGCTGAGAAGCCCCCCGGGTCAACGTGGGCGGGGCGTCGCTTCTCGAGGGCTTTGAGGCTGATGTCGTCATGTTCCGGCAGCGCCGGCCGGGTCAACGCGGTCTTGTCGGCTTGCCGAGGTCCGGCGCGCGTGACAATGGGGAACTGCCCGGTCGCCCGGTAGCCCACAGATTCGCTCTTGATGAGGCAAAAAGGGTCGCAAGAATTCTCGGCTTGGCTTGGCAGCATCTGCTTCTTAGGCTGGCAAATGGCACGCCGCGATGGTGATGCGGGCTCAGTCAGCGGCCCGGCTCGAGGCCGGCCGCATCGGTCACCTCGCCGGCCACAGCGTAGAGCTCGCTGATGCCCTCGATATCGTCGACCTCCATGTAGGTGCTCCAGCGCGGGCGGGCATCGCGCTGCTCGCGGATCACCTTGATCCGCCACTCCAGGATGTCTCGGGCACGTTCGATCAGTTCATCATCCAGCTTCGCTTTCAGCGCTTCATCTGCAAGCACCCGCTCGATGGCGATGCGGGCTTCGGTGTCCTGCACCCCCTCGATCAGCAACTGATATTTCTGCTTGGCCAGGGCTCCCTCCGGGCCGGGCGCCAGCAGCACATCGTGGTTGCGCATCAGGTTCACCCAGCCGGACATGTCCAGCAGCCGGCCTTCACCGTCGATGTGGAAAAAGTCGGTCTGAAACCGCGTCACGCCCACCGTCCACCGACGGTGGTCACTGCCCGTGGTGCCTTCCAGCAGCCAGCGGTAGGAAGCGGCGTTGCTGTTCATGAACGCATGGAAACGGGCGATGCTTGCGCGCGGGTGCTCGATGTCCCAGCCGCCGATCAGCCGGCCGTCCAGCGGCGGCGAGGGCTCGGGGTTCCACGGGTACTCGTGGTACCCGATCACCAGTCCATCGACCGGCTCGGGATTGCCAGGCAGGCCATAGCCGCGCGCATGTGAGATCACGTTCCACTTGCGATCCGGCGCCACATCCTGAAAGAAAGCGACCACCTCCTCGATGGGCTTGCGGTCGTGGGCGATGCCCAGCAGCACGTGGTCACTGTCCCAGCCCCGCTGCTCGAGCCGGCCACCCCAGCCGCGCTGCTCAATCCGCTCGATCGCCCCGGTGATTGCCGGCTCCCAGAACGCGCGGCTGCCCTCACGAGCGAAGTATGGCGCCTCCTTGTCGCGGCTCTCACCGGTGCCGGGGTCGATCACCCGCACCGTCGCGGTCTCGCGGTCCGGCTCGTTGCCGTGGGCGCCGAACTGGCGGTCCCAGATGTAGAGTACGACAAACACCGGCTCACCCACCTGCTCATCCCAGGCCTCGAGATACCGCTCGAGCGCTGTGAAGTCCGGCTCATAGCCGCCGTCCTCGCGCTCGATCCACCGGATCACCGGCTCGCGGTAACCGAAGTGCGTCCCCGTGACGAACGGGATGTACAACACATCCTGTCCCGCCTGGTGCAGCCAGTGGTGGGAGCGCTTGAGTTTCTCGAAATGCTCATCGGACCAGAACGGCACATCGTAGCGCAGAGCCACACTGTCGGGTGAGTAGATCAGGTTCACGAACGTGTGGTAGTCATTGGGATCGGGCAGGGTGAAGCCGTGGACGGTCAGTTCAAGCTCGGCGCTGAGCTTTTGCCCGCCGGTATCGATCACGATCTCGCCGCGGTAGTCGGCCGGCTCAGCATCGGCGGGGATGTGGGCGGTGATCCATACGGGCAGCCGGGTGAACGATTCGGGCGGCTGCTCGGCGAGGATGCGGTGGTCATCGCGCTGTCGGCCCTCACCGCAGCCGGAGCCGGCCGGCTCGTGGTTGAGACCATAACGGACCTGCATGTCACTTTCATCAAGCCCCGCTCCCTCCGGCGCGGACAGTTCAACCCGAACGCTTATGTGCTCGAGTTCATCCTCGCTCAACAGCACCACCATTGCAGAAGCCTGCCCGTTGCGTGGCCCATGGATGCGCACGGGCTCAAGCTCTCCATGCCCCTGGCCCCCCGGGGTGCCCCGGGGCTGCCACTGATCGTCGATCTGCTCGACGATGTCGGCGTTGAACAGTTGCACCGGCTTGGCTGCCGAATGGGACGCGGCGAGCAGCATGATGAGGAGGGTGGCTGGTAATGCCAGGGCCAGCACGCGCATCTGGATGTGGTTGCGGTATACGTTCATTGTCGCGGAGGTCTCCAAGGGCCCGGGGAGGGTGTCGAGGGCGAGCAACGGTGCGCCGGTGCTCCCGGTTGCGCGCCAGTGCGGGTGAAGGTTCAAACGGCGATGTAAGGCATTCTTATGCCTGGGCTTATAAAGAACCCGCGGTCCCTTCGGGCCGCGGGCTCGCTTACATCCAGTAGGTGGGCACCGATGCCGGCCCTTCGCACGTCGACATCACGATCCAGCCCCAACGGGCTACGCGCTCGCGCGGCGCCGCCGCACCAGCAACAGGCCGCCAAGCCCCATCAGGGCGAGGCTGGCAGGTTCCGGGATCACATCGATCTCGTTGTAGCCGGCGTGGCCGGCCTTCTGAGACGGGAAGGTGAATCGCATCTGCCCGACGTCCGTTGCGAGGAACCCACCGTTTTCCGGCAGGATGCTCATGCGGCCCCATGTGTGCCCTTCATCCGTCGGGTCGAAGGTTGTGTGCGGGATCAACTCGATCCAGTCCTCGCCTTCCGCCTCCCGGTAGTCGATTGCCACATCGATGCGGGCACGGCCACCATCCTGCCAGCCGCCGTAGACGTGGATTTCGGTGATGTCCTGGAGGCCATCGAAGGTGTAGGTGATCGAGGAGGTGCTGGTGATGGCGGCGGTCTCTCCGCGAGCACTCGACCACTCGCCGGTACGCAGTTTCTCCTCACCGCCGGCGCCTTCCTGCTGAAAATTACCGTCCGCATCAACGGACAGCAGCGCCGTCTGGAGCAGGTCGTTGGTGGCGACCTGTCCCTCGAAGCTGTCGGCGGCCTCGTTGTCGAAGATGATCGCTCCCGACGCGGTG
>PUNN01000137.1 GCA_003552605.1 Phycisphaeraceae bacterium | reverse complement strand
CGGGGTTCCGGTTCAAGTATCCGGAACTCGGTCCGGCCCTCGAGGCCCTGCTCGTCCGCAAGCCGGCCAATCGCGCCGCCGCCGTTTCAACTGCCGCACACTTGCCACGCCGCGCCCCGGTGCGGGGCTTGACGCATCTGTGGAAATTGTGACTTTGCTGGCATTTTCCATTGTCCGCCCTCAGCCCCCACCGAAAGGCCCTGCGGGCTCGGCTGCGCCTCACTTCCGCTCCGCTGGCCCCAGCCCCAGGCGTCGGGGTGGCCCCCAGACCTTTCCCATGAGCATTCACGGGGTGCATGACACGCGCCGCGGAAGGCTCTTGCTCCCTTCCCGAAGGGAGAGGGAGAAAAATCCGCCGCGGCGCGTGTCATGCGCCCGCATTCACGGGCTACTCTGGTACTTCGTTGCTGTCGTGGGCGGGGGTGGCTACAATCCGGGTCTATCGTCAGCCGTCCGGTCCTGTCAGCGTGGCAGGATCCGATGCGGTGTTGTCGCGGCCTGCGTGAGGTCGCGGGGGCATGGCTACCGGACGGCGGCAGGAGCGAAACTGTAATGTCTGAATCGGCAAGCACTTACCCGCTGTACGAAGGGTTGTTCCTTATCTCGCAGAGCGCTGCGAGTGATCTCAACGCCGCGACCGAGCACCTGCGGCAGATTCTCACGCGCGGCGAGGCCGAGATCATCGTCCTCCGCAAGTGGGATGAGCGCCGGCTGGCCTACCCGATCAAGGGGCAGAAGCGCGGGACTTACCTGATCGCCTACTTCCACGTCCCCCCACAGAAATTGCAGGGCATTGAGCGTGAGTTGAACCTTTCCGAGCAGGTGCTGCGCGCAATGATGCTGCGGGCCGACCATGTGGGCGAGGTCGAGTTGGAAGCGGCCAAGCGCGGCGAGAAGCTCTGGGACACCGAGCAGAAACTTCGAGGCGAAGAGGGCGGCAAGGGCCGTGGTCGTGAGAAGCCGGCCGCCGAAGGCGGAAGCGTGGCCGAAGGCGCCGGTGAGGCGGCCACGCCGCAGGCCGACGCCGAGGCCGGGGCCGAGCCAGGCGAAGCCACCGCCGCGGCGGCGCCGAGTGAGACCGCCACAGCGACCTCCGCTCAGTTGGGCGAGGCTGCCACCGAAACCGAATCCGCCCCCCGCCAGGAAGGCTGAGCGCGTGGTGCGCTGCCGGACGCTGAGGCACCTGTCAATGGCGGTGGCCAGCAGCCGCATCGACCGGGATGTGGGACTCAACGCCGCGTGGAAGCGCGGCCGCAGTGACCGTTAACGCGGGAGCCAGTCATGCCGAATTTGAATCGCGTCATGGTCATGGGCAATCTCACACGTGACCCGGAGTTGCGCTATACGCCGAATAACACGGCAGTGGCCGCCTTCACGCTGGCGGTAAACCGTCGTTTCAAGGATGCCCAGGGCGAGTGGCGTGATGAAACCGATTTCATCGACTGTGAGATGTTCGGTCGCCGCGCTGAAGTGATCAACCAGTACGTGAAAAAGGGGCGCCCGCTTTTCGTCGAGGGAAGATTGAAGCTCGATCGCTGGGAAGACCGCGATGGCAATAAGCGAAGCAAGCTGAAGGTCGTTGCCGAGAATTTCGAGTTCATCGACGGTGGTACCGGCGGTGGCAGCGGTGGTTCATCCGGCAGCGACTATGACCAGTCCCGGCCCGCATACCAGCCGGAGCCAGCCGGTGGGGGTGGGGGGCGTGGTTACGGCAGTGGCCCGCCACCGCAGCAACAGCAACAGCCGCCACACCCGACGATGGAAGAAGATGACATCCCGTTCTGAGCGTATTGGCACGTTCCACCGGCGTGATACCGGTGTTGACCTCACTGCCCACGCAGTGGCCTCGCTCATGACGTACACACCAGAACACAAAAAACCACCATCCCGTTGGTGTACCGCCGCGAGTGTTTGCGGGCCGGCGCCTAACTTTCACCCGAAAGGACAGCCATCATGAAAACCGTTCAACTGCTTCTGACGGAGAACGTCGACAACCTCGGCATTGTCGGGGACGTGGTCAAGGTCAAGCCCGGCTATGCCCGCAACTTCCTGTTGCCCCGCGGCATGGCCACCGACCCGACACCGGGTAACATCGAACGCCTCGCCGAGCGCCGCCGCCAGGTTGAAGAGGAGATGCGGAAGCTGCGCCAGGCGCAGGAGCTGATGGTCGGCAAGCTCGAGGGCTACGAGTTGACCCTTCAGCGCTCGGCCAACGATCAGGGCGTGCTCTTCGGCAGCGTCAGCCAGCACGACATCGCCGAAGCGATGCGTGCCGATGGCTTCGAGATCGAAGACCGTTTCGTCCGCATCGGGCACCAGATCAAGCGGCTCGACAGCTATAACGTCCCCATCGTCATCGCGCAGGACCTCAAGACCGAGATCAAGGTGTGGGTGGTCAGCGACAAGCCGGCCGAACACCTCGAAGCCGAGGAAGAGGAGGCCGAGGCCGCTGAGGCCGATGAAACGGCCGAGCTGGAATGACCGGGCACGACGGCTTTACATCCGGTGTCCGGTGATGACTGGCTGATTCGGTGATGAACCGGGGCAGAGGAACTGCGAAAATCGCGAAATGCGCGAAAAAGGGGGTTGACCTGGAAGGGGGGCGGGTTGTGGCTGTTGTTGCGCTATGTCTTTGTGTATGGCAAAGCGTCTTGGGCTGAGGTGTGATCAGCGTTGGGGTGAGTGGTGATATAGGGACGGTGCAGGGCGCATAGGTCGCAAGAGGGCTATCCGTGCGGGATGGACGCTACTCGCAGCCTGCGTGGAGATGGCAGCGGGGCGCATGACACGCGCCGCGGGTATTTTTCTCCCTCTCCCTTCGGGAGAGGGGCGGGGTGAGGGGCGGCCTCGGTGCAAACGCCCAACTGCTGCATGTGCCGTCCATCCCGCCTCATCCGGGGCTCAGCGCTTGGTTCAGGCACGGCACGACCGGCACGAATCTGCCCTCACCCCGTCCCTCTCCCGCCCCCGGAGATGGGGAGGAGGGGGGAAATCCCCGGTCCGCTGGCCGCGGCTCGTGTCATGCGCCCATGGCAGCGCCACGGCGGCGGTGGGGGAGACGGGGGCGGTGGTCTGGCTTATGATGCGCTGGACGCGTATCGGAGCCAGAACATGCCGGAACATGAAAACGCCCCCATAGCGCGGCACGCCGCGTTGCAGCCGTTGTCCCGGGACCATTACCAGGGCTTGGTCTGTGCCCAGGCGCTGATCCGCTCGGCGGATGATGAGGCCGAGGCACGCCAGGATGCTGTCCGCCGCCTGCTCGAGGCATGGGATGCCGAGATCGCTGACCACTTCGCTGATGAAGAACGACTGCTCGATGGGCTGATCGCCGTGGCGAGTCAGAAGCGGCTCGAAACCGAGCACACGTATCTGCGGGAGTTGATCCAGCAGGCCGCGGCGGTGCCACCGCAGTCCGACCCGGGCGTGGAGCTTGTCCGTCATCTTGGTGAAGCCCTTCGCGACCATATCCGGTGGGAAGAGCGTGAGCTGTTCAACGAAGCCGAACGTAGCGCCACGCCCCGGCAGCTTGAAACCATCTCAGATGAAACCTCACGGATCGAAGCCTCGCGCCCCCGCGCACAGTGCCACCGCCCGAACGCGAAATGATGCGACAGTGCAGGCTGGCGTCCGGGCACGCTCACACGGGTGGACGTTGCACGATGGCGATGGCGCTGCGGTCAGCACGGAAGGCGAAGGGGGGGGCGCCGGTGCCGGCGCCGGTGCCGGCAAACGGGCTTCGCAACGGCCTGCCTGCCGGGCATTTCACGCGGCGGTGGTTATCGCTGTATCTGACGCCGGTTGTGGCGGTTG
>PUNN01000145.1 GCA_003552605.1 Phycisphaeraceae bacterium | reverse complement strand
TCTTCCCCGCCTTATGCAGGGGTCGGCCTTCGGTTCAGCCACGGCACGACCGGCACGAATCTACCCTCACCCCAGCCCTCTCCCGCCCCCGGAAAAAGGGGAGCGGGAGCGAGAGCCTTCCGCGGCGCGTGTCATGCACCCTTCGCCGAGGCGGCCGGCCACCGGCGATTGACTCTCGGCCAGGCCGCGGGCTGGCAGATGGGTCACTCTGCCGAGGGCCAGTCGTTCAGTCGATCCGCCGGGTAATTCACCATCGCTGCGGCCAGTTCAAGACAGCCAAGGTCGCTCAACCCGCCCGAGGCAAAGCGGCGATCGAACTCATCGGCGAGCACTGATCGCTGCGGTTCATCAACCAGCCCCATCGAGAACACGAGCAGGCGGTCGCTCATTCGAGTGACCGATTGCGGATCGCCAAGAGCCTCGAGTGGCAGCGGGGTGTCCGGACTGAGCGGATGTCCCGCCACCCACGCGGCGTAAAGAAACGGGAACGCGAAGGAATCGCCGAACGCATCCTGTACACCTTCTGCATCTTCGCCACCCCACAAGCGGTATAGCAGGTGCGCCCGTACGGTTTGCCGCGTCTCGTCGAGCACCAGCGGGACGTCCTGCCGCGCACCGGTGCGCTCGTGTTCGGCCACAGCTTCTTCCCATAGCCGCTGCTGCCATTGCTGGAGGTGGTGTCCCGCCCGCTCTGCACGGGCATCGCCGCGGGCCAGAGAGGGCCGGACCATCGCCCCTTCGACTTCCACCATGACATGGTGCAGGCCGGGCTCGAGCAGCACCAGGTCGCCCTGGGCCAACTCGTGGCCGCTGATCCACATCCGCGCAGCGCCACGCTGCAACGGGTGGAGCAGTTCCACCGTGCCCCCATCCCTGTCGGAAACCTCCAGCAGCGCGTAAAGAAAGCTTTTTGACTGACCGTCGCTCTCCGGGATCGCCAGATAGTCGCTGCGGCGGCGAAGCATATCCATCTCACGTCGGGCCGACTCCGGCAACTTGGCGAACCGCATCGTCTCGCCGTTATAGGGCACGGTCGTCCCCTCCTCCGGCGCGGCCTCGGCCCGGCCGCCGACAGGTTCAAGCGGGTCATCTTTCCCGTCCGTCTTGGCTCTGAACGGACCGATCATCAGCCAGTCGGCCATCATCGTCCCCGGCTCGAGCGCATTGACCGGCCGTCCCTCGGTGGAAGGTGCCGACTCGGGCGGCTCAATGGTTATCACCGGTCGTGGCGGTTCCGGCTCGTCCATGCCGATCGGCCCCTCGCTGTGCAACGTCGCCAGTGCCATGGTGCCCGGCAGGCCTTGCAGGCCGTGATTGTTGGTCAAGATGCCACGCGGCCCCTGCCAGACATCGAACCGCCCGTAGGCATCAGCGAACTGATCGGCGATCACCTGCCGTTCCTCTTCACTCAACCAGGCGTGGGCGAGGTCATAGGCGAAGGGGAACAGCACCATTTGGCGCGGCCACCGTCCACCGTGGGTGCCTCCGTACGGCTCGACACGCGCGCGTTCGATCATCAACGCCGCAGCGCGGCGGCCGTGCTCGGGATCATCAAACAACTGCGCCAGCAGCCCGTGGCCCACCGCCGTGTCCATGCCCGACCACCAAGTGGTCAACCAGTTCACTTCCTGCTCGACGAGGTGGCGGCGTCCCGCCACGCGATTGCGAACCGCATCCACCACCGCGCGTCCAAAGGGTGTATGCCAGCGGGCGCGCACATGCTCGAGTTCGTCCGGCCGCATCAGCAGGCGGGGATGCTCGCCCGGCCCCACCGCCGCCAGGCGCTCGTTACGATCCGGCGGCCACGATGCGCCTTTGACCAGGCCCTGCAATGGGCGTTCGTTGTAAGCGCCGTTGAAGCGGCCGGTGCCGTCTTCCTCGCGGAAAGTCAGTTCATACTCGGCGAAGCCGCCGCGCACCCAGAAATCGTCGAACACCGCAATCTCGACCTTCAACCGCCAGAGCTTGTCCGACTTATCCTCTTGCGCATCATCATCGGTGGCCGTCTTGGCCGAGACCAGCCGGCCCTGGTGCGATCGCTTGTTGAACCCGATGGCGGTGACCGCGAAGTCTTCTTCCCACACACCATCACGGCGGGTCAACTCCAAGTGCAGGTCTTCCCGGCGATGACCGTGCAGCAGTCCGGCTTCAAGCATGATCCTTACCGCCCCATCCTCGGGTACACCCGCCCAGGTGGCTTCGGTCGGCGTTGTCGAGGGCAGGGGGCGGTCGAGCGATGCTGCCTCGGCCGAACCCGCGACCAGCGGGGCCATATCGACTTCGGGGAGGGGGTGGCCGCTATGGTCCTCGATCCGCCGCCGCGCTTGCTCGATGTGCTCGCTCATTCCGGGGATTTGCTGTTTGGCGGCGTGTTCGAGAGCCTCAACCGCCACCGGCTCACCAATGCGGCCAAGCGCATCAACCCAGGTCCGCAGCGCCTCGGGGTCGGGATACAGCCGCCATGCCAGAATGTGCTCGCTGAGCACCGCCGCGCCGGCCTCGTCGAAAGCGATGCATACGGCCGCGGCGACCTCTTCCCCCAACCGCCCAGCCTGCCCCTCGATCGCGGCCGCCGCCACAGCCTCGAGCCCCTCCCGGCCCATTTCGACGATCGCATCAGTGACGATCTCCTTCAGTTGCGCCTTCTGCGATCGCGCATCATCCCCTTCGGCCGACTCGGGCAGGTCCTCGAGCAGTCTCAGCATCGGCCCGACGAGGTCCGGCTCGCCCCGGGCAGCAAGGTCACGGGCTGTATCAAGCCGGGCTGGCAGATCGGCCCCATCGGTGACTGCGGCGTCGAGCTGCTCGATGGCCCGTTGGCGAACATCGTCTGATGCCTGTTCCGCCGCGGCGCGCACCTTGGACTCCGGATCCATCATCGCCCGTGCCAATCCCCGCACGGCGGTGGCATCGTCCCGCAAGGCAAGGGCCTCAGCCACGGCGAGACGGACTTGCGGCTCCGGATCGCCCATCGCACCGAGCAGCAGGGCCGAGGCATTCTCATCCTCCTCATCCTCGAGCGCAGCGAGCGCCTCGATCGCGGCGATTCGAATCTCGGGGTCGCGATCCTGCACGTATTTGCGCACAAGCGGAGCCGCCGACCGATTCCCCGCCTCCGCCTGCTGCCGGATCGTTTCGAGGCGTGTGTTCCGGTTCATCAGCCGCTCGCCGATGACCGGGTCGATCTCGGCCATCGGTCCTTCCCGCTGCGGGCCGGCAGCGTCCTGTTGGTCCCCTCCACTCCCGGTGAAAGCCACAATCAAGATGACCAACAGCACAAGCCCGCCTGCCACGGCGGTCATGATGGGGTACCAGTGAATCTTGCGTTCCATTTCGTTGATTTCCATGTCGGGGGGCCTCCAGTAGCCCCCCGAAGCTGCGGGAGACCATAATTCCGCGGCACAACGGCTGACCGGCCGGTCCGATTGCCACCGCCCGATTTTGCGTCGGCAAGTGCAAGCAGGTGAGCGTGGCGTGGTCAGGGGCTGTCCGCAGCCGATGGCCATGACGGCCTGTGATTGGGGGTTCGCCGCATGGCCATCAGCCGCCCCCAGAAAGACGGCTGCTGACCATGCCACCCAAGCTGCATGCGTTTGCCCTGCTGTTGCGGCCCCCTTCCTTGATTGCGGCCATGTGCAGGTTAACCTGTTGGGATGAACAGAACGGTAACGCTCCCAAAGGCGATTGTTCTTACGCTGGTCCTCGTGCTTGGGGCCGGCAGTGGCTCCCTGCTGCTGGCCGAGCAGGCCCAGCAGGCGGGGGAAGGGGAGCGGGGCGAGCTGTGGTTTGAAGACCTTGCCGAGGTCGAGCCGCTGCTGCAT
>PUNN01000249.1 GCA_003552605.1 Phycisphaeraceae bacterium | reverse complement strand
GTGGCATGGTCAGCAGCCGTCTTCGGCTGATGGCCATGTCGGGAACCCCCACCCACGGGCCTCAGGCCATCGGCTGCGGACGACTGGAAGCCGCTGATGCAGCCAGTCTGCTCGATCGCTATTTGCGTTCGCCCTGCCACCACGGCGAAACCCGCGGCGTCGACCCCCGGTGGCCGGGGTAATGGCTGCTGCATCCCTGAAAACCGCGAGGGGCCTCTGAAAAACCTCGTCAAATTCGCCTCCGCGTCGCGCAGTGCCGGCATGCCGGAGCCATTCGCGAGGTTTTTCAGGGCCCCCGCGAATCTGACAAGCCCGCTCGTCGTGGCCGCCCGGAAGTGCGCAGCCCAGGTTCATCGCTGAGCGCAGCACCATGGGGGTTGCGAGGCTACCCACCCAGCGAGGCGGTCATGCAGCTCGGCGGCGCAGCAGCAGGGCCATGCCGCCGCCGAGCAGCAGCAGCGCGGTGCCGGGCTCGGGGATCGCGTAGGTGTAGTCCAATGCCGTGTGAAGATCCAACCGGGGGAAGGCCAGGTCTTCGTCGGTCACTTCCACCCCGGTGAACGTGAGGATGTCGTGAAGCTCATCCACCGTGGCCAGCCGGCCCCATTCACGTTCGGCCAGCTCCTGGATCAGCAGGATCGACCCGGCGACCTGCGGTGCGGCCATGCTGGTGCCGGTCAAGGCAGTCGCTGCATTGTTCGGATCCCCCTCTTCGATCATGGCCGAAGCGCCCCAGACCTGTTCCCCCGGTGCCAGGAGGGCCAGGTTCTTGCTGCGATTGGTGAAAAACGACACCTCATCGTTCGCGTTCGAGGAGCCGATTGCCATCACCTCGGAAAGGATGGCGGGGAATGACAGCCCCTGCTGGTCACCGGAGTTTCCACTTGCGGCGACGATGGGAATCCCCATTTCCCGCAATGTGGCAACCCGCTCGTTGAAGTCGGCCGGAAGCTGGCCGGTGGGCTCTTCCACAAACGTGTCCGTGGTCCCGAGTGACATGTTGATCACGCGGATGTCCTGCCCCTGCTCCACCTGCTCGATCGCCCAGTCAAGGCCTTCGATGATGTCGCTGAATGCTCCGGAACCCTCGTTGTTGAGCACGCGCGCGGTGGCGATGTCCGCCCCGGGGGCGATGCCGCTGAGGCCGGGGCCGTGTTCGAGCATTACCGGGTTGCCCGTGGCGACTGATGCCACGTGCGAGCCGTGGCCCTGACCGTCGCGGAAGGGGGTGTCCTCGGTGAACAGCGGCGCCTCATCCGAGGCGAAATTCGCCCCGGTCATCTGTCGCCCCTCGAACATCAGGTGTTCGGTGTCGGTGCCCGTGTCGAACACCGCGATCGTCGCCCCGGCCCCCGTCAACGTGTTGAACCGGTCATCCTCCTGGACCTTGTCGAAGCCGATCAGTTCGAGGTGGTCAACGTACGCCGCGCTGCTCGCGGCGGCCGGGGCGAGGGCGAACAGACAAAGGGCCGCCAACCCAGCCCACAGGCGGCGGGTCAAGCGAGGGGAACCATGCAGGGCCATCGTGCAAACTCCTCATCACGCGGGATCAGACGATCCAGTCATCTGGAAAACGGTCGCCCCCCGGACCTCCCCCGGACCTCCCCCGGACCTCCCCCGGACCTCCCCCGGACCTCCCCCGGACCTCCCCCTTGGCCTCGACCGGGGTTCCGCGATGCCGTTTTTCCTTCTTCGGCATCAGCTACCGACCCGATGCAAACCCGGCCGCGCTTCGTGTCCTTGCGCTGGGCTGCCCTTTTTATTGGTCTGCAGCCACCACGCAACGTTTCGCGCGGCGGCCGACCTTTTGAATGTCGCCTTCCACCTGCCCGACCCAGACCGGAATCGCCCCGTTACCCCCGTGAAAGTATGCCGCATTCATCCCTTCCGAGCCATTGATCGCAGCAAAATGTACATAAACAGTTGTGGACCCGCCCCACAGGGCTGTGCGTACAAAGTAAAGGCGACTCGAGCGAGAAACTCGGGCCGTGCCGTGGCGTGCGCGCCGGTAGCGATCGTCAGCCCGGCCATGGTCCCGAGGCGGGCCCGACGCTAGGATCATAGCGGATCCCCTGCCTCGTAGTTGGAGGCAACCATGACATCGATTGATAAAAAGTTGCGGAACGCCGCCTGCCGATGGGTGTTGCAGCGAACCGTTCATTACACGGGTTGGCTGCTGTTGGCGGCTGGGATGCTGTCGCTGGCGGGTCTGCTGGCCGAGCGCCTGTTCGCTGTGCCGATCGACCCGGTGGTTTATCCCGTGATCTTCGGCGGTGCGGTGCTGCTCGGGCTGCTCTCGGCGGCGGTGGACTGGCCGAGCCGGCAGGAAATGGCGGTCGAACTGGATGAACGGCTCGGGCTGAAGGACCAGCTCGCGACCGCGTTGTACGTGCGTGCCGAGGTCCCCGACCATCCTTTCGCCGGGTCGATGCTGAAGGCCGCCGACAAAGCCGCCAGCGGTGCCCGGCTGAAGGCGGCCCTGCCCTGGCGTTTGCACCGCGGCTGGGCCGGCCTGCCCGGCGTGGCGGCGGCGTTCGCGCTCGCTTTTTTCCTCGTGCCGCCACTGGACCTGCTTGACATCGAGGCCGATCGTGAACAGCAGGAGCAGGCAAAGCAGGAGGAGCGCGAGCGAATCGAGCGTGCGCGCGAGGTCGCCCGCACGCTTGAATCACAGCGCGAGGCATTCGATGAGCAGGGGGCTTTCCGCGATCCCGATTCGCGCCAACTTCGCGACCTGCTCGATATCGACGAGGAAACACTGACCGGCGAGCGTGGCCGCGAGGAAATCACCCGACGACGGGAGGCCATCGAGCAGGCCGCCGCACGGCGGAATCGCCCGATGGAGACCCTTCAGGAGCGGTTGAACCGCATGGACAGCGCGGCCGATGGGCCCGGCCGCGACTTCTTTGATTCACTTCGCCGCGGGGACTTCGAGAGCGCTGCCGATGAGTGGGAGCGATTGAACGAACGCCGCGCGGCGATGTCCAGTGAAGAGCGGCAGGCGTTCAACGAGCAGCTTTCGGATATGGCCCGACGGTTCGACGAGGCCTCGCAGGACTTCGAGGCCCGCAGCCGCGAAAGCTTCCAGAGGATGCGGGATGAACTCGAGAAGCTCGGGCTCGATCACGATGAGATTTTCGAGCTCGAACGCCGCGGTTTCGAGCCGGATGAGGTCAAGAAGACGCTGCAAGAACACGGCATGGACTCCGAACGGGCTGAAGAGATGGCCAATCGGGTCCATGACCGCTTCGAGGACCACCTTGATCAGCGCGAGATCGAGCGCGACATGCGCGACCTCGCCGACAGCCTCGACCGCCTCGCCGAGGCCGATGCCCGAGAGCCGGATGAGCCGCTGCCGGACCTTGCCGGGGAGGATGAGGCGCCTTTCGACGAAGATGCAGCGCCCGACATGGCCGAGGCGGATGACCGGGCCGATGACCCGCTCGACCCGGCGCTGGACGAGGCGACGGACCCGGCCGTGGATGACCCGGCTGATCAGGCAGTTGATGAAGAAATCGACCAACCGGTCGACGAACCGGCGGAAGACCAACTCGATGAGCCGCTCGATGAGTCGGCGCTCGCCGAGGCGGCTGATGACCAGGCCGAGCCTACCGCCGACCAGCCTCGTGATCCCGAAGCTGAAGATGTGACGGAGCAGCCGGCGGATGAAACGGCCGACCCGGCTGTGGACGAGGCGGATCAGGCGGAGCAGACGGGTGAAGTTGCCGATCCGCAGGATCTTCAGCAGCAGGAGCCGGCGGATGTCGATCCGGCGGATGAGCCCGAAGCGCCCACCGATGCCGAGGATCCCGCTGAGCCGCAAGATGCGGCGACACAGCCTGAGGACAGCGCGGTCGCCGAAGATGATCCGGCTGCGCGGCCTGACGATCAGGTCGAACCCACCGCTGAGCAAGCCGAAGATGAGCGAACCGCTCAGGCCCCGGACGATACGGCCACCCAACCCGATGCCGATGCCCGGACGGATGAGGATTCTGACGCCCGGCCTGACCCCGATGCGCGGCCGGAAGATGCGGATGCAGACCCGGATGTGGCGGCCGAGACCGACGCTGAGGCCGAGCCCGATCCCGCCACCGATCCGGAGGATGCCGACGCCCGGCCCGACCCGGACGCCGCCCCCGAAGACCAGCGCCTTGCCGAGCGCCCGGACGATCAGCCAACGCAGCCGGGCGATCAGCCCACTGCGCAGGATGAGGATGCGCAGCCCGCGCCGCAAGAGGATGCCGATGCGCAAGCTCGCCCGGACGAGGCGGAGGCCCAGCCCGGCGATGAGCAGGTGACTGACCCGCAAGCGCAGCCGCGGCCGGATGAACCCGACACCCAGGCCGATCCGCAAGCCCATCCCGATCAGGCCGAAGCCGACGCCGAAGCGCGGCCTGACGATGCAGATGCCGAGCCGGACCAGGACGCGCGGCCCGAGGACGCCGACCCGGACCACGCGGCCGAGCCGGATGACCAGCGCCTTGCCGAGCGCCCGGATGATCCGCAGGCACAGCCGGAGACAGACCCCACCGCTCAGCCCGGTGACCAGCAGCAGGCACGCCCGGATCAGGTTGATCCCGAGGCTCGCCCGGAAGATGCCGACGCCGATGCTGAACCGGATGCCGATGCACTTGCGGACGATGAGCGCTCTGCCGAGCAGGTGGACGATCCGCAAGCGCGACCGGAGGATGCGGACGCCGAGCCCGATCCCGAGGCACGACCCGAAGATGCGGACGGCGAACCGGACCCGGAAGCTGCGCCCGAAGATCAGCGCCTCGCCGAGCAACATCCGGAAGATCCACAGGCGCGGCCTGAGCAGGATCCCACCGCTCGACCGGACGATGCCGCGGCTGATCCTGATCAGGCCGTAATGGATGATGACGACCAGCAGGCGCGGCCTGAGGATGCCGGGGTTGAGCCCGATCCCGACGAGGCACAGCCTGACCAGGTGGATGAGCCCGCCGACGATCAGGCTGACACGCCGGAGCAACGTCTCGCGCAAGACCAGCCCGATGAGGCTGAGGCCGAGGCCGAGCCCCGGGATGACCACCACGAGCAGCGCCTCGCCGAGCAGCCTGATGAGCAGGCTGTCGATCCCGACGCCGAGCCACAAGCCGAGCAGGCCGAGCAGGCGGAGGAAGCTGCTGAGGCGGCCGACGATGAGCGCATGGTTGAACGACCGGACCAGCCCGGCGTTGACCCCGAACCCGACCCATCAATGCAGCCGGATGCCGACCAGGATGCCGAACCGGCCGCTGATCAGCAGGCGGCCGATCAGCCCGACCCCGATCAGGCTGTGCAGGAGCAGGATGAGCGCCTCGCCGAGCAGCCCGAGCCCGGTGACCAGCAGCCGGAGGAACTCGAGCAGCAGCCGCGGCCGCAAGAGGCTGAGCAGGCTGATGAGGCAGAGCCAGCAGAAGATGAACGCATGGTCGAACGGCCGGATCAGCCGGGGCTCGAGTCGGACCCGGCTACCGGTCCAGATCATCAGGCGCAGCCGGACGCCGATGCCGATCCAGCCGCTGACCCCGAGGCAGCCCAAGCCCCACAGGCCGAGCCCGAGGCCGATCAGGCAATGGATGAAGATGAGCGTCTTGCAGAACGCCCCGACCCGACCACGGACCCGACGGCGCCGCAAGACCCCACCGCTCAGCCGCAGCAGGATCCGCTGACCGACCCGGATGCCGCAGACACCCCGCAAGCCCCGGCCGATCAGCAGCCGCAGCCACAGGCCGACCCCGCCACGGAGCCGCAGGCTGAGCCCGACCCCCAGCGTGGGCCGGAGCCTGTTGAGGACCCCGATGCGCTTGAGGAATACGCCGATGGCCCCGAGCACGAGCCGACCACGCCCGACGAGTTCGAGCAACGGCAGCAGGAGTCGGCGGTGGACGACCCGGCTGAGCTCGATGAGTACGCCGATGGGCCGCAGCATGAGCCCACCACGCCCGAGGAGTTCGAGCAGCGTCAGGCCCAAGAGCAGGATCCGGCCGCCGATGACCCCGGGCAGGGCATGCGCGACTGGCTCGACCGACTCTCGCGGCGGCAGCGCGAATCGCGACAGCTCGATGAGGCGCGGGATTCGCTCGATCAGGCGCTGAGCCAGCTTGATGGTGACCAGCCCCGGTCTGACCAGCCGCAGCCGCAGCCTCAGGGTCAGCCGGGCGAACCGGGCGAGCAGGAAGGCGCCCCCTCGCCGGCACAGCGTCCGAGCCCGGGTGGCGACCAGACCGCTGCAAGGCCTGGTGCGGATGGCCCGGGCGCGGCGGGCGAACCGGGTGAAGGGCTCAGCGGTGCCGGGGCCGAAGCGCAGCGCGATGCCCGCGTCCAGCAGCCCGGCCGGACCTCCGCCGAATGGGATGGTCCCGGCGAGGCCCAGCGGGGCGTTTCGCGCGCGGGTTTCGATCCAGGGGTCAGTGAAGCCCAGTCCGAAGCCCAGCGCGTGCTCAGCGATCAAAGGGTCCACCCGCGGTATCACCGTGCGGTGCGTGACTATTTCGATCAATTGGGTGAGGCGGTGGAGGAAATGGGTGCCCCGCAAGGCGCCGAGCCCGCCCCGCAGGGCGAGTGAAGGCCGCCACGCCGGCGCCGCCGATCCCGGTGCAGCCTTTGCAGCGCGTGGGTGGCAAAACGCCGATCGCCCCGCCGTCAGTGGCACCTTGAAGACGAGCCACCTGTATAAATGAGGTTTACCAACTGGGGCAGTGGCCTTGGCAGCACGCGTGCACGTATGCTCTTGCGATAGCTTCGTGTCCCCCTGACCGCGGTGATTTTCTTGTTTGAGCTTCTTGAAAGCCTGCCGTTTCGCTTCGATCGCCCGGGTCTGCTGCTGCTGATCCTGCTGGCCATCCCCATTGTGATGATCGGCCGGTGGGGGCTGGGCGCGATGGACCCGCTGCGCCGATGGACGAGCATCGGGCTGAGGCTCGCCCTGTTGCTGGTCATCACCCTGATGGCGGCTGGCCTGCAAACGGTACATGAGCACCGCGACCTGACCGTGGTGGCGGTGGTCGACCGCTCCGCTTCCGTGTCTCGCCTGTTCCAACCCCCGGCGGACGCCGAAACGCAGCAGGTCCCCTCGTACGAAGGGTGGGTGCGGCAGACGCTCGAGGATGCCGTCGGGGCCAAGCGCACCGACGATGCGCTGGGTATCGTCACCTTCAGCGGCCGCCCGCGGGTAACCGCCCTGGCAGCGCGACAGCCGGCCATCGAGCTTGGCGAGCAACCGCCGCGGGCCGATGGCACCGATGCGGCATCTGCCATCCGGAGGGGGATTCAGCTCTTTCCCCCCGAGTCCAACCGGCGAATGGTGCTGTACTGGGACGGCAATGACACGTTCTGGGGGCCAGGTGTGGTCGATGCCGCGAGGCAGGCCGGTGCGGCGGGGATTCCCATCGACGTGGTGGCACTGGACTATCAGCTCGACAGAGAGGTGATGGTCCATCACGTCATCGCCCCGCAGGAAGCGCCGGTCAATCGCACCACCAGTGTCCGGGTGGTCATGCGCGCGACCCAACCCACGCCCGGCCGTCTGTTCTTGAGCCATGATGGTGAAGTGGTCAGTGAAGACGGTGGGGATGGTGACCGGTTCGGCAAGCAGGTGACCGAGGATGACTGGGTGCGCCAGGATGACGAAGTGGGCGGGCGGTTTACCGCGAGCATCGATGTGCCGGTGACGATGGACCGTCCGGGGGTCAACCGCTTCGAGGCGACGTTTCAGCCGGAGGAAGGTTACGACACGATCGCTGAGAACAACCGCGCCAGTGCTTTCACGCTCGTGGCTGGCCGCGGCCGCGTGCTCGTGGTGGATGAAGAGCCCGATGAGGGCGGGCAGGTGCTGGCGCGAACGCTCGCGCGCCGGGGGATGGATGTGGCCGTCCGCCGCGCCCGCGCCATGCCGTCGACGATGCAGGGGATGCGGCGGTACGATGCGATCGTCCTTCAGAACGTGGCGGCCGAGGTCGTCAGCCCGCGACAGCAGCGGTTGCTCGCAAGCTATGTCAACGATGGCGGCGGCGGCCTGATCATGGTCGGCGGGCCCTACAGCTTCGGTGCCGGCGGCTGGCAGGACACGCCCGTCGACCGGATCATGCCCGTTGAATCGCATGTGCCGGACAAGACCGTGCTGCCTTCAGGGGCATTGGTGATCGTGCTCGATCAGTCCGGTTCGATGGCCGGGCCGAGCCCGGGCACGACAAGGTCCCGCCAGGACGTAGCGAACGAGGCGGCGGTGCTCGCCACGCGCACGCTCCTGCCACAGGATTACGTCGGCGTGGTCGCGTTCGATCACGAATCGTTCTGGATCAGCGATCTCGGCCTCTACGACAATCCGGAACGTCTCGAATCGCGCATCCGCCGCATCAGCCCGCGCGGCGGGACGCGCATCGACCTGGGGCTGCGGGAAGGTTACGAAGCGCTCAAGAAGCTCGATGAAGAAGACGCCGCCGTCCGCCACATCATCCTGATGTCTGATGGCGTGTCACTGCCGCCGGAAGAGCCGTGGGAGATGCTGTTCCAGCGCCTGCGTGAGGCCAACATCACCGTCTCCACCGTCGGTGTCGGCACCGACGTCGACCATCAGCTCATGCACCAGATCGCCCAGAGCACCGGCGGGCAGTACCACTTCGTACGCGACACCACGCGGTTGCCGCAGATATTCATTACCGAGGCGACCACCATCCGCCGCAATCTCATCAAGGAAGTCGAGTTCACCCCCCAGCCGGCCGAATCGTCGCCGTTGACGCGTGGGCTCGACCCGACGCCCCCGCTTGGCGGCTTCGTCCTCACGGGCGCACGCGATGACCCGCGCGTGGTCAACGCGTGGGTTGGGCCGGAGGGAGAGCCGATCTTCTCCTACTGGCAGGTCGGCCTCGGCCGCACGGCAGCGTTCACCTCCGATGCCACCAGTCGATGGGCGGGTGAATGGATCGACTGGCCGGGCTATGCCTCGTTCTGGAACAACGTGATCGAGGCGGTGGCGCGGCCGGGATCGGACAGCAGCTTCGCCCTGCGCAGCCACATTCGCCGAAACGAGTTGCATGTCGAACTCGAGGCCTTTGGTTCCGGGGATGACATGCTCGTCGATGGCCTGGTCGTGGAGGGATCGGTGATGACGCCCGATGGCTCGACCGAGTCGATCGAGCTTGTCCAGACCGGTCCGGGGCGATATGCAGCGCGGCAGCCGCTGCCGGCTGAGGAGCCGGGCGACTATATCGTCACGCTGGCGCCGCGCAGCCGCGATGGCTCGCAGATGAGCATGGTTTTCGGCGGTGCCACCCGCCGCGCAGGTGAGGAGTTCGGTCAATTCCGCGCCGACCTGTCCATGCTGAGGCAGGTGGCCGAGGAAAGCGGCGGCCGCTTTTTCGAGGCCGAAGACGTGGCCCCGGCCATGTTCTTCGACCGCGAGACGGTGGTGCCGATCCGGTCCCTGCGGCCGCTGTGGTGGCCGCTGCTGATCGCCGCGATCGCACTGTTCTGGCTCGATGTCGCCTGTCGTCGGATCGCCTGGAGCGCTGAAGGGCTCCGGGAGGGCATGGCCAACGTGGTCGATTCCATTGCCGGGCTCGTCCGGCCGCGCGGCGATGAGGCGCCCGACACGCTCGGGCGGCTGCGCCAGCGAAACGAACAGGTGGAGCGGCGGCTCGCACCGCGATACGGCACGCAACTTGAGCCGGCGATCAGTCAATCCCGCAGGGAGGAAGGTGGCCCTGCCCCGGGTCCCGCCCCGCGACATGAGCCTGCCACAACGTTTGCCGCGACGGCTTCGGCCTCGGCTCCCCGCACGCCGACAGCGGAATCGCAAGCTGCCGTCTCGCCTGTGACCACCGTCTCCGGTGGCGTTGGCCGGGATGAAGGTGAACATGGCGAGTCGAGACGGGCGCAAGCCGAGCCCGAGGCCGACACAGCCCCGCCTGAAGATGGCCCCACCACCAGCCGCCTCCTGCATGCCAAACGTCGCGCTGCCGGTGGTCGTGGGGGCAGGCGGCGTTGAGCGGCGCAGCCACCTCGAATGTGACGTGGCGAATCAGTCCGCGATCCGGAAACCCCGGCCACCGGGCCGTCCGTCACCGGGCCGTCGGCGACCGGAGTCACTGGCCCGTTGAATGTCCTTCACGCCTCGCGATGTCCGCAGGGGACTACCATGATGCCACGTCGCAGCAACCGCAGCGGCCAAGGAGCAGAGCACGAATATGACCCACGAGCACCATGCCACAGCCCCCACCGGCGCCACGGCCACCACCGAATCCGATCAACTGCCCGATGACCTCATCGAGCAGGCTGACCGTTTCCGCAGCGCCCATGCGGCCGTGCGCGAGCAGATCACCCACGTGATGGTCGGGCAGGACAACATCGTTGATGGTGTCCTCACGTGCCTGTTTGCCGGCGGGCATGCCCTGCTCGAAGGCATGCCCGGCCTCGGTAAGACGCTGCTGATCCGCTCGCTGGCGCAGGCGCTGTCGCTGAAGTTCAACCGTGTGCAGTTCACCCCGGACCTGATGCCCGCCGACATCACCGGCACCACCATCGTGGCCGAATCGGCCGAGGGCCATCGCGAGTTTCAGTTCCAGAAGGGGCCGATCTTCGCCCAGATCGTACTCGCCGATGAGATCAACCGCGCCACGCCCAAGACACAGTCGGCCATGCTCGAGGCCATGCAGGAACGATCGGTGACCATTGCTGGCACCACCTACCACATGCCCAGGCCGTTTTTCGTCATGGCCACGCAGAACCCGATCGAACAGGAGGGGACGTACCCGCTGCCGGAAGCGCAGCTCGACCGTTTCTTCTACAAGCTGCTCGTCGGTTACACCACGCGCGAGCAGATGCACGATATTCTCGACCGCACCACCCGCGCGGTCGAGCCGAGCATCGAGCCGGTGCTCGATGCCGACAGCATCATCGCCCACCAGAAACTCGTGCGGCAGGTGCTGATCGCCCCGCACGTGCAGGACTACGCCATTCGCAGCGTGCTCGCGACCCATCCCGAGAGCGATTACGCCACCCGACTGGTCAAGCAGTACCTCCGCTACGGTGCTTCGCCCCGCGCTGCGCAGACACTCGTGCTCTCGGGCAAGGTACAGGCTCTGCTGGCCGGCCGGAGCCACGTGAGTGTCGATGACCTGCGCAGCGTGCTGCTGCCGGCGCTTCGCCACCGCGTGATTCTCAACTTCGAGGCCCAGGCCGAAGGTTTTACAAGCGATATGATCCTCGAGGAGATCATCGACACACTGCCCGTAGATGAAGGTGCCTGACCGCCCTTTGCCCGTGTGAGTCAAGGCCGGCGCAGCCGCAAGGCTCCGCCTGGAGCCCGCACCGCCCCACCACGATCGCATGACCCGTACACCACCGACCAGCCCTGATACTGCCGAGGCGCTGCAGACGCTGCTGACGCCCGCCTTCATCCGCCAGATGGAGAAGCTCGACATTGCCTCGCGCAAGCTGTTCGCCGGCACGCTTCAAGGCGAAAGGCGAAGCAAGCAGCGCGGGCAGAGCGTCGAGTTCGCCGACTACCGCAACTACGTGGCCGGCGATGATCTGCGTTTCATCGACTGGAACCTGTATGCGCGGCTGGATAAGCTGTTCCTCCGCCTGTTCATGGAGGAGCAGGATCTGGCCCTGTGCCTTCTGCTCGATGTCAGCGCGTCAATGGACTGGGGCGATCCGAACAAATTGCTGTACGCCAAGCGCCTCGCGGCGGCGCTGGCCTACATCGGGCTGGTGCGCTTCAACCGGGTGCACCTCTACGCTGTATCCAATGGTGTGGTCGAGCAGATGCCGGGCCTGCGCGGGCGGCGGCCGATCCCGAAGATGCTCGAGTTCCTCGCCCGGCAACAGCCCGCCGGCGCCGGCAGCGTGCCCGAGGCATGCCGGCGCTTCGCGCTCGGGCAGGGGCATAAGGGGGTGGTCGTGCTGCTGAGCGACATACTCGAGAAGGGCGATTTCGCTGGCGGGCTGCGCTACCTTGCCGGCGACCGCTTCGATGGCTACGCGGTACAGATCCTTGCCCCGCAGGAACTGGATGCTGAAAAAGCCGAACTCCGCGGCGACCTGGCGCTTCGCGATGTCGAAGATGGCTTCGAGGCCGAGGTCTCGATCAGCCCGTTGCTGCTTCAACGTTACCGCGATGCAGTCAACGGCTGGTGCGATCACGTGCGGCAGGAATGCAGCAAGCGGCACATCGCGTGGATGCTCGCCCGCACCGACACCCCGGTCGAGACGCTGGTGCTCGATTCGTTCCGCCGCATCGGACTGCTCAAGTAACCGGCCATGCATACGACCCTGGCGATGACGTTTCTCAACCCTACCGGCGGCCTGATCGCCGCGGCGGTTGCCGTGCCGCTGCTGGTGCTGCTGTATTTTCTGAAGCTGCGCCGCCGGCCGCTGCTGATCAGCTCGACGCTGCTGTGGAAGCGAAGCGTGCATGACCTGGAGGTCAATACGCCTTTTCAGCGCCTCCGACGTAACCTGCTTCTGTTTCTGCAACTGCTCGTGCTCGCAGCGCTGGTGCTGGCGATCGCGCGGCCGGCGGTCGAGGGCGGGGTGACCGAGGGCGACCGTATTTTCATCCTCATCGACCGTTCCGGTTCGATGAATGCCACCGATGTCAGTCCCTCACGCTTCGCCGAGGCGCAGCGCAAGGCGCTCGAGCTTGTTGATGGCTATGTCGGTGCCGGCGGGGCGATGGTGGTCAGCTACGCCGCGCAGGCAGAGGTCAACGCCGCGCTGACCAATGACCGCGCCGCCCTGCGCAATGCCATCCGGGAGGTTCAGCCCACCGATCAGTCGACCAGCCTTTCCGAGGCCATCGAGTTGATCGAGCCGTTCCTGACCCCGGAAGCCGGCGGCGGTGAGGCTGAATCGGTGGTGGTTTATGTGCTTTCCGATGGCAACGTGGCCGATCAGCGGCCGATGACCCTGCCGGGTGGCCGCATCGTTTACCGCCGCATCGGCCACACGATCGAGGAGGCCGAGCCGGACAATGTCGGCATTGTCGCCATGCATGCCCGCCGCGATGCCGAACAGCCCGAGATCGCGGATGTCTTCTTCCGCATCGCCAACTACCGGCGGGAGCAGACCACGCTCACCGTGGACCTGTTCGATGGCGATCAGCGGTTCGACACGGTGACCGCAGAACTGCCCGCGGCCGATGATGATGGCCCCGGCACCGTGGCGCGGACCAAGCGGGTGAACGTACCGCATGAGACCATCCTTAGCGTCCGACTGGATATCGAGGACCACCTCGCAGCCGACAACGCTGCGCGCATCCTGCTGCCGACGCCGGAGCATCTTCACGTGCTGCTTGTCACCGAGGGTAATCCGCTGCTGCGGAATGCGATCCGCGGTGCTGACATCGAGCAACTCGACATCGTGACACCGCAGGAATATGACGAGCTTGACCATGAAGCGCTCGCTTATTCACCTGCCCGGGAAAGCGGCTATCACACCATCGTCTTCGACCAGGTCAGTCCGGAGCGTTCCCCGCCGGTGGACAGCCTGTTCTTCGGGGGCAAGCCGCCCGTGGCCGGGCTTGAAATCAGCCGGGATGATTACGACCCGCCGCGCAGCTTCCGACTGCTGGACTGGAACCGGCAGGAGCCCTTGCTGGAAGACCAGGCCCTGGATGAGACGCAGTTTCTCAACCCCGGTCGTCTGGTGCTGCCTGAGGGCTCGCGCATCCTGATGGAAGGGCCCGCCGGCCCGGTCATGGCCCGGGTCAGTGATGGCCGGCGCCGTCACATCATCGCCAGCTTCGAGTTGTTGCGACCCGGTGGCCGGCTGGCCACCACGTGGCTGCGCGAGCCGTGGTTCCCCATCTTCATCAGCGATGCCGTGCGCCTGCTTGCCCTCGGCACGGCCAGTGGCGAGGGCATCGCGGCCGAACCGGGCGATCCGCCCCTGCGCGTGCTGACCGGGCCTGATGTTGACGAGGTGCTCTACGAGGGCCCGGTGCAGGTGCGGGCGCGCGTGCAGGATGGGGTGGCGCTGTTGCCTGCCTTCGAGCGGGCCGGGCTCTACCGCACCGACCAACCGGTGGCATCGCAATGGCGACAGATCGCAGTAAACATGCTCGATGAGGCTGAAAGCAATCCCGTGGCGCGGGCTCAACTGCCGGTGCGGGCCGGGGAAGGTGCCATGGCCGAGGCCGAGGGCGAAACCCGCCGCGAGGTCTGGCACTGGTTCGTCCTGCTGGCCCTGGCTTTGCTGATGCTCGAGTGGTTCATCTATGCCCGGCGGATGCACATCTGACATGCCCGCCGCCCTCCGGTGGCCCCACCGCAGCGCATGGCATGCCTCCGCCGACGGTTGCATGAAACGTGTCCCGGCTGGCTTTTGCTCCCTCTCCCCTCGGGAGAGGGGCCGGGATGAGGGGAAACGCGCGGAGCCTATCCGGCCCCGGCCTCCACCCCCAGCCCCTTTGCCGCCCCCGGAAACAGGGAGAGGGGAGTGAAGGCGCGATTGGCCAGCCGCGAGACGTCTCATGCACCCCCGCCGACGGTTGCATGACACTTCTCGCGGGTGCCCTGTTACGTAGAAGTAGGGGGGTGGCATGGTCAGCGGCCGTCTGCGGCCGATGGCCATGTGGCTCCGCGGGGTTGCGGGCGGCGCGGGGCTCCCATGGCCATCGGCTGCGGACACCCCCGGAAGCCGCTGACGCAGCCAGCCAATTTTCTCTGGCTACAAAGGGCCCCCCCACATGTGTCATGCCCCCCGCCGACAGCCCGCGACGGGAGCGCTTTCTCAACAGCAACACATCATTTAAGATGGCTCGTTCCCTCCACGGAGAAGTGATTCATGACCACCACCGCCATTCTGACCGACCGTGCCGCCATCGGCCGCTGCGTCCACGAAGCGATCGAGGCCCAGCCGATCACCGACATTCACACCCACTGCTACACGCCGCGATTCGGCGCCACCCGCTATCCCGGGGCGGAGCGCGAAGGGCTGCTGCTCTGGGGCATCGATGAACTGGTCACCTACCACTACCTCATCGCCGAGGTGTTCCGCGTGGTGCCCGCGATGAAGGGAAGCTTCTCCTACGAGCAGTTCTGGAAGATGAGCCGGCCGGAGCAGGCCGACCACATCTGGAAGCACCTTTTTGTCGAGCGCACTCCCCTCAGCGAAGCCTGCCGCGGCGTGCTGACCACGCTCACCCGGCTCGGCCTCGATCCCAACGAGAAGACGCTCGAGCCCTACCGGCGCTGGTTCGCCGAGCAGAACCCGGACAAGTACATCGACCGCGTGATGGAACTTTCGGGCGTTGATCAGATCACCATGACAAATCCCGTTTTCGATGACACCGAGCGGGCGATGTGGGAAGAGGATGCTTCGATCGGTGACGATCCGCGCTTCGCGGCCGTGCTGCGCATCGATCCACTGCTGCGCGACTGGCCGGGGGCGGTGAAGAAACTCGCCGGGTGGGGCTTCGATGTGTCGGCCGACTTCTCCGGCAGGACGATCGACGAAGTCAGGCGTTTTCTCCGCGAATGGGTCGACCGTCAGAGCGCGGTGTATATTGCAATGAGCCTGCCTCCGGAGTTCCGCTATCCCGACCCGGCCAATCCCGATGGCGATCGCTTCATCCGCGACATCCTCATGCCCATCTGCGCCGAGCGCGGGCTGCCCTGGGCGATGATGATCGGCTCGAAGCTCGGCGTGAACCCCGCACTCGGCGATGCCGGCGACATGGTCGGCAAGGCCGATGTGGGCGCGGTGGTCAACCTCTGCCGCGACTTTCCGGAAAACAAGTTCCTTGTGACGATGCTTTCACGCGAGAATCAGCACGAGTTGTGCGTTGCGGCGAGGAAATTCGGCAACCTGATGGTCTTTGGGTGCTGGTGGTTTTTGAACAACCCCGTGTTGATTGAGGAAATGACACGGATGCGGCTCGAGCTTCTCGGTACGAGCTTCATCCCTCAGCACTCCGATGCCCGCATCCTCGATCAGCTCATTTACAAGTGGGACCACAGCCGCCGCATCATCGGCAAGGTGCTCGTGGACAAGTACGCTGACCTTGTCGAGGCCGGTTATCATGTGACCTCCGAGTCGATCCGCGCGGATGTGGCCCGGCTGATGCGGGACAATTTTCATGATTTTCTGAAGCTGTAGTCGCTGAATTGCGCCAAGCACCGGGAAGGAACCCGGGGCGTTCAATGGGGGCGGGGGTTCCAGGGGCGAGGGATCATCATGCCGCGTTACGAGCCGTTTGACTGGTACGAGACGCCGATTTATTACGACATCGTCTTCGAGGAAGGGACGCAGCAGGAGGCGGACTTTCTCGAAGCGGCGATGCGGCAGTACGCGCACAGTGGGGG
>PUNN01000311.1 GCA_003552605.1 Phycisphaeraceae bacterium | reverse complement strand
GGAGCCGATGCAGGGCAAACGCATGTAGACGCGGAACCGGGTGGCATGGTCAGCGGGCTTTCCGGGGGTCTTCAGCCCGATGGCCATGCGAGTCGCAGGGGGGCCTCCCGAGCGCCCGGAACCCCCGGAACCCACGGAAACCACGGAAACCCACGGAGCCGCATGGCCATCGGCCGCGGACGGCCGCTGACCATGCCACCCTTGCTGACCCGCGGCGCGTGTCATACGCCCTTTACCTTGGAACGCCCCGCCGTGCGGTTTGAATGGTGGGGTCGGGCGCGATATGATGCGGGGCTCGCCGTGGCCGCGAGACCGTTGCGCCCCGGGCCGGCGCTGTGGGTGGCGGGCGCGGCGGAATTGTCCATGCATCCCTGGAGACCTCAAACCGTGGTCAGACTTCGACTTAAGCGATTTGGCCGGCGCAACCGCCCCTACTACCGCGTTTGCGCCTTCGACCAGCGGACCCGCCGCGATGGCAGCGCCATCGAGGAACTGGGCTATTACGACCCGATCGAGAAGGACCCCGAGAAGGCGGTCAAGCTCGAGGTCGAGCGCATCCAGTACTGGCTTCGCCTCGGCGCTCAACCCAGCGAAACCGTTCGCAGCCTCATCCGCAAGGCCGGGGTCGAACCCACGCCCGGGGCAAAGGCCCCGGGCCAGCCCTCGCAGGCGTAACCTCCTTTGCAACGGGGTGTTACCGCCACGGACCCGCGTTGGCCCACTTCGGCCGCCCTTGCTCCGCTCCTTGCCGGTCGGGCATTCGCTCCCCTCTCCTATTGGGAGAGGGGCCGGGGGTGAGGGCGGGTTCGGATGGGCTTTGCGTAAATTCCCTCACCCCAGCCCTCTCCCCCCCGGAGATTGGGAGAGGGGGAAAAGGCGTTCCCCATCATGTGTCATGCACCCGATGCCGCCGCCATGCGCATCGACGTCTTGACGCTCTTCCCCGAGATGTTCCAGAGCGTGCTCGGGGCCAGCATTCTCAAGCGCGCGGCCGAGCCGGTCACAGACCCGGCCACCGGGCGGGTGCGCCCGCCGGTGGTGCGGTACGTGCTGAGCGACATCCGCGATTACAGCACCGACCGGCATCAGAAGGTGGACCGGCCGCCCTACGGCGGCGGGCCGGGCATGGTCATGCAGTGCCAGCCGGTGTGGGATGCGGTCAAGGCCGTGGAGGCCGAGCAGCCGGAGCTTGCCCCGACCCGCATCCTCATGACGCCTCAAGGCCGCCGCCTCGACCAGGCGCTGGTACAGCAACTCGCCGAGAAACCCCGGCTGCTCATCATCGCCGGCCACTATGAGGGGATCGACCAGCGGGTGATCGACCGGTTGCAGCCGATGGAGGAAATCAGCATCGGCGACTACGTGCTCACGGGCGGGGAGTTGCCGGCGATGGTGCTGATCGATGCAGTGGTGCGGCTGCAACCGGGCGTGCTCGGGCACGAGGATTCATCTCAGGATGAGAGCTTCTCTCAGAGCCTTGAAGGTGGGCTGGACTACCCCCACTACACCCGGCCGGCGGTGTGGGAAGGGATGTCGGTGCCGGAGGTGCTGCTCTCGGGCAACCACGCCGAGATTGAAGCCTGGCGCCGCGAGCAGGCACGGCGTCGCACCGGTGAGCGGCGGCCCGACCTGTTGCCGCCAGAGGGTTGAGCCGCGCGGCGTGCCGGCTCTGCCCCCCATCTTTGCTGCCGCGGGGATGCCCCTACGGGTTCTAGTCGGGTTCCTGCTCCTGCATCGCGGCGGAGGGGTTTTCAAGCAGGTCCGCCCCGGCGCGCGTGGCCAGCCACATGCCGATGGCGATGATCACCCCATCCCAGAAGCGCAGGCACAGCAGGTAGGCCATGCCCGCAGTCACGCTCTGATCCACGAGGGCGAAGACGGCGAGCATGCCGCCATCGAGCGTGCCGACGCCGGAGGGAGTGACCTGCACCGCCAGCAGGGCCTGCGTGGCGACGAAGATCAGGGCGAGTTCACCGTAGTCGAGGCCCGTGTACGGGCCGAAGGCAAAGAACACCGCCGGCCGCAGGAACATCGAGACATGGGTGAGGAACAGCAGGCCGAAACTGCCACTGGCCACGGCCTTTTCCTGGGCGAAGACACGGTGGACCTGCTGCTCCATGTCCCGCGTGCGCTGGCTTAGCCGGCGCATCAGCCGCGACCGGCTCCACCATCGGCAGAGGCGGAAGACCAGGGCCGTCAGCGGCATCCACTCGCGATAGAGCGCCACCCACAGCAGGATGCAGGTGCTGCAGAAAAAGCCCGCGGCGATCATGATCGACACACCGACGGGGGTGTAGGGCTCGGCAAAGAGCGTGCCGCGGAAGTAAATGGCCGTCGATGCGGTACAGACGGCAAACAGCATCGCGAAGCTGAGCGCCTCGAGATACTTCACCAGCAGGATGGTTCCAGCCAGCTCATGAAGCGACAGGCCGGTGCGCCGCTGGGCATAGAGCACACGGACGGCCTCGCCGCCGAGGTAACTCGAGGGGGTGACGATGTTGACCGCGTGGCCGACGGTGCTGGCCCCGACGAGGGTGCGATAGGGAATCCTGTGGCCGATCGGCCGGTTCAGCCGCGACCAGGCGGCGCCCTGCAACGCCAGCACCACCAGCGACACCACCCCGACGCCGATGAACGCCACCGGCCCCGAGCGGTGCAGCGCTTCAAGTGTCTCGCCCGGTCCCACCCACCAGACCACGCCACCGAGGATGGCGATGGAGGCAACGAGCATGACGGTCCATTTGATCGTGCGACGCAGGGGCAAGCGCGGCCCTCCCTTTCCCCCTTTTAAGGAGGGGGCTTATACTCGGCCATTATTCATCGGCTTGGAGCGGCCATCCAACCGACCCGCCGCGGTCTGCCGACTCGGCCGGGACGCAAGGGGCTCAGGGCATGGCCATGATATGCCAGGCCGAGAGCCAGTGGGCAGAGCGCAAAATGGCCGCGGGGATTCCCTTGCCCCCGTTTGCCGGCTCGCACCCGCAGGCTCCCCAGCCCGCAGCCGCGCTGATGCCCCCCGGAAGTTCCGGCCCCCCGGACCCCCGGCCCCCAGAAGCATGGCCCCCGGCAAGCCCGGCCCGCAGACAGGCCGCGTTCCTCCCCCCACCATGATGGAGCCCCGCCTTGCGAGCACTCGTCACAGGTGCCACCGGATTCATCGGAAGCCACTTCGTCGATCACCTGTTGGAACAGGAGGTTGAAGTCCGTGTGCTCACGCGGCCGGTCAGCGACCGCACGGGCCTTGAGGCGCGCGGCCTGGACGTTCATGTCTGTGACCCCACCGATGAAGCGGCCATCGCCCGGGCAATGTCAGGGGTGGACATGGTGTTCCACGTGGCCGGGTTCATGCGCGGCCGGCGATGGGAGGAATACGTTCGGGGCAACATCGAGCCGAGCCGGGCTCTTGCCTCGGCAGCGGCAAGCCTTGAGTCGCCACCGCAGCGGCTGGTCTATGTCAGCAGTCTCGCAGCGGGTGGTCCGGCACCGACCGCCGAGCCCCTGACCGAATCCGACCCGCCCCGCCCCATCGACCACTACGGCCGCAGCAAACTGGAAGCAGAGCGGCAGATCATGGCGTTTTCAGACCGCCTGCCCATCACGATTGTGCGGCCGCCGGTCGTCTACGGCCCCCGGGATCGCAACTTCACCGCGATGTTCCGGGTGGCGCGTCGGCTGGGGCTTGTGCCGACGATCGGCTCGCCGCGGAAGCAGATCAGCATCATCCATGCAAGCGATCTTGCCCGTGGCGGATTGCTCGCCGCGCGCAGTGAACAGGCAGCCGGTCAGCTTTATTACCTCGCGGCGGGCACCCACACGATGGCCGAGCTTGTGCAGGCCATCGGCGAGGCCG
>PUNN01000139.1 GCA_003552605.1 Phycisphaeraceae bacterium | reverse complement strand
GGATCGGTCTTGCTGCCACTGTCGGGGCCGCTGTCAGCCGGTGCCCCGTGGCAGCGCGAAGGGGCGCCGGGGGTTGGCCAGTGGACGTGCAGGCCGTCGAGTTCGAGATTGCGCACGTTTTCGAGCACCACCGCCGCGTTCTGCCGCCGCGCTTCGAGGTTGCGGTTGGCATATTGCGTCGAGCCGGTGTGGCCGTCCGGGGGCGACAGCGCATCGGCATCCTCGAGCGCCACGTAGTGAAGCCGCAGGTCGCGAAGCGTGAGGTTCTCGATGAAGCAGCCCTCCTGCGCCGTCAGCAGGATGCGGCCCTGTGTGCGGGCGACAATGTTGCTGATGTTGACGTTGCGGATGGCACCGAGTGGGCGCTCGGGCAGCTTCAGGTGCTGCTTGATCTCCATCTGGATCGGCCGGGCGAGATAGAAGCAGTCGAGCGTGTCGCCCACAAGGCCGGTGACGGTGACATCCTCGACCGTACCCCCGTTCCAGATGCCGATGGTGAACATGCGGTGGCTGTTGTAGATGGTGCAGTTGCTGACGGTGATCTGCCGGACATCGCTCTCGGTCTCCTGCCCGATGCCGATGCCGATGCAGTTGGAATGGCAGATGCAGTTGGTGATGACCACCCGCTCGGTCGAGCGTGCCTGCGGTGTGGCCTTGATGATGATCGCATCATCACCGCAGCGCAGGTGGCAGTCAGTGATGAACACATCCCGGCAGCCATCGATGTCGAACCCATCGGTGTTCGGCCCGAACATGTGGTTGTCCACCCGCACGCCGCGGAAGGTGACATCATCGCAGCAGAACGGATGCACCGTCCAGCCCGGGCTGTTGTGGATGCGAATGTTCTCGAGACGCAGTCGCCGGCACCGCCGGAACTCGAGCATGGGGATGACCCGGGGCGAACGCGCCCGGTGCCACTGCCTGCCAGGGGCCGGCTCGTCCCAGAAGGCGGGCCCGTTGCCATCGATGATCCCACCCCCGGTGATGGCGATGTCCTCGGCATCCTCGGCGTAGACCAGGAAATGGTGATCATGTTCGTGCGTGTTGGCCTTGGGATTTCGCGGGTAATCGGCGATGTCGCCGGAGCCGACGATCGTCGCCGCCGGGTCCACGTGCAGCGTCACCCCGCTGCGCAGCACGATCATGCCACTTTCATACCTTCCCGGCGGCACGTACACGGTGCCACCGGTTGCCGCCACCTTATCGATCGCCGCCTGGATGGCCTGCGTACACTTGGCACCGGGATGGGCGCCGTGGTCGGTGATGCTGACAAAAGCGCTTGTAGTTGCGGTCATCGGATGTCATCTCCTGCGGGTAGACTGCCATCGGGCATCATACCAGCGGGCAAGTTGCCGGTGCGCCAACCCCGGGGCCGGGGCAGGGCGGACGTATGTGGCCTTGGTGGCATGGTCAGCAGCCGTCTTTCCGGGGGCGGCTGATGGCCATGTCGCGCCACGGGCCCTCATGGCCATCGGCTGCAGACAGCCGCTGACCATGCCACCCTGTTTCGCAGCTACATGCGTTTGCCCTGGCGTTTATAGCGAGTACCCCCTCACCCCAGCCCTCTCCCGCCCCGGGAAAGGGAGAGGGAGCAAAAGCTTCCGCGGCGGGTGTCATGCACCCGTCTGCACATTGCCGGCCATGCAACACCTCGGGCCCTGTCGCGTTACCCTGTATGCCCCCGTGTCTTACCTGGAGGTTTCATGCCTGTACGACAAGACGACCGGGCCGATGCGTTTCCCTGTCTCGTGGCAGTGAGGCTGCCGGCATGTTTCGCCGCGGTTCTGATTATCGCCGGTACCATGGCGTTCTACGCGGTGGCGGGTGATGGTGAAGGTCTCCCCACGGACAATCCCATCGCCCGGCACTACGCCGATGCCCCCGAGAAGGTGCCCGGGTGGGTTGATGACCTGCCGTGGGAACGGGTGGTCAGCATCGAGTCTTTTGAAGGCGACGATGATGATGAGCGTTTCGAGGCGGCCGCAGCAGCGGCGGTGGAGCAAGGTGGCGGCGTGATCCATTTTCCCGCGGGCGTATACCGGTTTCACGACGACCTGGAAATCCCGACGGGGGTTATTCTCCGGGGCGCAGGGCCCGGTGATGTCAGCGATGCCCGCAATGACCACTTCCAGCCTCCCACGCGCTTCGAGTTTCCGCGCTATCGCCCCTCGTTCGAGGGCGATGGCACGCCCATCGACACGGCGTTCAAGGCCATCCGGCTTGCGGACCCGCGGGGCGATGATGTGGGCGTGGTGAACATCAGCATCAACCGGGGCCGCATCGATTTCGCTGATGCCGAGGACCATGACACCGGCCACCGGCGGCTCGTGTTCGGATGCCGGCTGACCCACGCCGCCGCGGCCGATCCCGGTGTGCCGGATGCCGACTACGAGCAGAAGCCGCATCAGCGCTGGACCGCGCGGCACCAGGCGGCTATTCACGTCCATGCCGGGGCCGATGCCTTCATCGCCAACAACCGCATCCCACCGAGCGGCGAAGACAACTTCATCGTCCCCGACTACACGCTCATCCACCCGCAGGGCGACAGCCTTCATTACCGGCCGGGAGATCCACACGAGGTGATCACGATCGAGGATGGGGTGCTGTTCGATTACGACAACCGGCCGGGCATCTACGTCAACCCCTTCGCCGCGCGCGGCGCCACACCCGAGAGCCATCCGCACTTCTTCCGCAAGGGCGCGATCATCCGCGACAACTACATCTACTGCACCGGCCGCACCGCCATTCATTTCACCGGCGATGGCACACTCGCGGCGGGCAACATCATCCGCTTCCCCGCCGGCATCTGGCGCCCCACCGCCACCGGCCGCACCACCACCGATGGCAGCAGCACCAACGACAACCGGGCACTGACCATGCGCGGCTGGCGCTGGACGGCGAAGGGCAACGATTTCATCGTGCATCCCAACATCACCTTCCGCGGCAACATCGCCATCAACGATGCCGAAGGCATCATGCACGAAGGCGTCGGCAACAGCACGCTCAAGGACAGCCGCATGATTGACAACCGCGGCAATCGCTACCTGTGCATCTGGCGTACGGATGTGGATGGGCTGACGATCGAAGGCAATGTCGTGGGTGATGACAGCGACCCGGCCATCCACATCTTTGGCGGCGGCCACCCGATCCGCAATGTCCGCATCTCGGGCAACCGCATTACCGAAGGTGCCCTGCGGGTCACCGCCGGTGAGCCCGAGGCCATCGAGATTACCGACAACACCTACGCCGGCGTCGGGAAGGGCCGGCTGCGTGTGGATGATGCGGCGTGGGCTGAGTCGAACGAGAACTTCGAACTCGAGGTTGCGGACTGAAACCCGCCGGTGCGGGCGGCTGCTGATTCACCGTACAGGCGGTACGCTCTCTGCCATGCCCGACCGCCTGTCCCGTGCGTTCTATCTTCGTCACACGGTGACGGTCGCGCGCGCCCTGATCGGGCAGCGGCTGGTGCGGGTGCTCGATGATGGCCGGCGCCTTGCAGGCATGATCGTCGAGACCGAGGCGTATCTCGGCAGCGAGGACATGGCCGCGCATACCCGCCGCGGCCTGCGGAGCAGGCGGAACGCCTCGATGTGGGATACCGGCGGCACGGCCTACGTCTACTTCACCTACGGGATGCACCACTGCTTCAACGTCGTCACCGGCCCGGCGGGGCAGGGCACCGCGGTGCTGATCCGGGCACTGGTGCCCGAGGAAGGCATCGCCACCATGCGTGCCCATCGCCCCCGGCGCCCCCGGTCGCGGGGCGACCTCGACCTCTGCCGTGGTCCCGCCCGGCTGTGCGAGGCCCTCGCCATCGATCGCAGCCTTGATGGCAGCGACCTCGTGGCGGG
>PUNN01000324.1 GCA_003552605.1 Phycisphaeraceae bacterium | reverse complement strand
CGGGGGCTGGCCCCCCGCGGCGGCACCGACGGCCACGACCAGACCGGGCGCCCGCTCGAGCAGCCGCCTGGTCGCCGGTTCGCTCGGGCACCGGAGGCTGACAGCGCCTTGGTCATCGATCCGCGCGGCGAGGGCGGGGTCCATACCCAACTCACGCAGCTTCGCTTCGGTGCGGTCCCGCGACTGCGCGATGATGACGGTGACCGGTGCTGCCAGCAGCTTCCGCAGGATGCGCTGAAGGGCCGGGTCATCGGCATCGAGCACACCCATGGCCTGCTCGGGCCCGCTGAGGTGCAGCGTGGCCGGGCCGGCGGGGTTGCCCCCGGTCAACCGGCACATGGCCTCACAGGCCTGCGGCCGCTCGAGCATGGCAGCCACGCCGTAGACGGTCTCGGTCGGCAGCACCACCAGTCCGCCCTCGGCGAAGACTTCAGCGGCACGTGCCGCCGCAGCGTCGATCGAAGCCGCATCCGCGGCACGCATGACCTGCGGCGGTGTCGATGTGTTTGAGCGATGGTCCATGGCAAAACACCCGCGCCGGCCATCGCGTTCGGCCGGCGGCGCCCCTTCATGATAGCAACAATCTAAACACCGTCAGGCTCGACCTGCGTGGCCACGGCACGCAGGTAACGATCGAGGTAGTGCTCGATGAAAAGCCCGACGGCTTTCTCGGTCCACGCATGGTTCATCCCCCAGATGCAGACCCGCAGGTCCACAAATTCCGGATCAAGCTGTATGATCATCTGCTCGTTGCCGATCACGTTCGGGTCGAGCTTCTGCACGAAGTAGGCTGTCAGCGCATTCACCCCGGGCCCCCCGAGGCTGATCGTCGGCCGCGACTGAAGCATCTGCTGGTTCACGTACCAGATATCAGAACAGACGATCGGCTCGATGGCCCCTCGGAGGCTCGTTTCGTGCTGGGTCACCCACTGGCGCATCTGCTTGCCGAGGGCGTAGGCAAGCGGGCGGTCAGCCATCTCAGCGCGCAGGTGCGCCCCCACGACGATCAGCACCGCGTGAGAGACATCCACATCGCGCACCTGGGCCTGGCGTTCGGGTGACATCTTCGTAATGGTAGCCGCCTTGGGCCGGGGCGGAGGGAGGGAACTGGGCATGTTGAACGAATGTACCGGTCGAGGCCGGCAGCATGGCCAGTGGCTTCCGGGGGCCGCAGCCGATGGGCCATGGCGCCTCGTGAAAGCGGGTTCGCCGCATGGCCTGCGGGCGGTGGCCCGATGGAGTGGGCAAGTGGCGGCCGGAGGCGACCGGCCGGCGGCTCACCCGCCGGGGTACAACACCCCCAGCAACCCCTTCTGTGCGTGAAGGCGGTTGTGGGCCTGCGGGATCACCCGGCTCCGCGGGCCGTCGATGACCGCATCGGTGATCTCGCTGTTGCGATGAGCCGGCATGCAGTGCATCACGATGGCGTGGGCGGGCGCGGCTTGGAGCAGAGCTTCGTTCACTTGAAAGCCCTCGAACGCCGCGTTGCGATGTGCGGCCTCCTCCTCCTGACCCATCGAGACCCACGTGTCGGTGTAGACCACATCCGCCTCGGTCACGGCGCGGCGTGGCTCGGGCATCAGGTCGAGTTGTGCCGATGGCTCATGACGATGGATATCCTCGAACACGGCAGGCGGCAGTTCGAATCCTTCCGGGCTGACCAGGATGAATCGCATGCCCAGCCGGGCGCAGATCGCCGCGAGGCTGTGGGCGACATTGTTGCCATCGCCGATAAACACGACCGTCCGGCCGGCCACATCAGCGCCGAATTCATCAATAATCGTCATCGCATCGGCAAGGGCCTGGCAGGGATGTGAGCGGTCTGAGAGCGCATTGATGACAGGCACCCCGCTGTGCTCAGCAAGTTGCTCGAGCTTTTCATGCTCGAACACCCGGGCGATCAGGCCATGGACCATGCCGCCGAGTACCCGGGCGGCATCGGCCACCGGCTCGCGCTGCCCGAGGCCGACTTCATCCGGCCGGAGGCTGATCAGACTGCCGCCAAGCTCGCGCACGGCGACCTCGAAGCTGACGCGGGTGCGCAGGCTCGGCTTTTCCAGCAGCATGGCCAGCGTCTTGCCCTCGAGCACCGGGACGTGCGGGGTGCCCGCCTCGCGCTGGCGTCGAAGGTCGGCGGCCATCTCGAGGGTGCGCCGCAAGTCCGGGGTCGAAACATCGTTGATCCGGATGAAGTGTTGCATGACCGGCCCCTTGACGGGCCGCGCAGCGGCGTCGCGGCCGCCAGCGGCACCTACGACAGGACGATCTCCGTCCCGATCCCCGCATCAGTGTAAACCTCGAGCAGCAGCGCGTGGGGAATGCGGCCATCGACGATGTGGGTCTTATGCACGCCGCCCTCGAGCGCGGTCAGGGCCGACTCGACCTTTGGCAGCATGCCGGAGCTGATCGCCCCCTGCTCGATGAGCTGCTCGATCTGCCCGCGCGTCAGGCTCGGGGCGAGGCTCTCCGCATCCTCGGGACGGGTGCGGATGCCGTGGGTGTCACTGACGAGCACGAGCTTGACCGCCCCTGCCGCCGCCGCCACGTGGCCGGCGACGATGTCGGCATTGACGTTGAGCTTGCCACCGGCCGCATCCCGGGCGATCGGTGCGATGACCGGGATATGTCCGGCCGCCGTCAGTGCCGTAAGCAGTGGCCCGTTGACCCATTCAACCTCGCCGACATAGCCGATATCAATGCGATTGCGCGCCGGGTCCTCGGCATCCTGGAGAAACATCCGCCGCGCGAACACGGCGCAACTACCGAGGCTGGTCATCGGCATGGGCCGATGGCCGAGTTCGCGGATGGTCTGCACCATCTGGTGGTTGATCTCGTTGACGAGCACGTGCTCGGCAATGGCGAGGGTGCGGTCATCGGTATAGCGCCGGCCCTGCACGAACTGGGCTTCGATCCCCGCGTTCTTCATCGCATCGGTGATACCGCGGCCGCCACCGTGAACGATGATGGGCCGCATGCCCACCGCATCCATGAAGCAGATATCGGTAATGAGCATGCGCATGGCCTGGGCATCATCCATGATCGAGCCGCCGACCTTGACCACAACGATGCGGTCGGCAAAGCCACGGATGTACTGGTGCGCTTCAACGAGCGCTTCGGCCTTGGCAATCGCCTGCTTCATGCTTGCGCTTCCACAACCCCCGCGGCGGGGGGAAACGGGGCAGTTTACCGTTGCCCACCCCACCACGCAATACCGCGAACAACCGCGCCGGGGGACGGGGGCACGGGCACCAGGGCACCGGGTGCATGACACGTGTGACGGAATCCCTTTGTATCCAGCGAAGGTTGGCTGGCTGCGTCAGCGGCTTCCGGGGGGCGCAACCGAAGGCTATAAGCTCCCGGGGCCCCGCGGGGGGCGGGCGAGGAGGCGATCCGCCAGCCAGGCCACCGCGGCGTCGGATCGCGTTTTCGTTACCGGCTCAATCCGTCTCGACCTGCTGGAACAGCGGCAGGTGCCGGTAGTACACCTCGAGGGTGAGCGTGGCCATGGCGGTGGAATAGATGCGCCCGCCGCGGTCGCCCCACCGGCTGTCGCTGTGGTCCCAGCTTCCCTTGCGACGGCCATCGGTCACCTGGAGATCGATCAGCCGCTCGCGCACCTGTTCGTTCCAATCATCCCAGGCATCGCCACCGAACTGGATCAGCGTCAGCGAAGCGTAGTACCAGTAGTAGTAGTTGGGCCGGCCATCGGGCGGATGATCGAGCAGGTGTTCGCCGAGCCGGTTGCGCGCGGCGGCATCGATGGGATCGGCCAGCAGCAGCCGGGCGATGGCGCCCTGCGCAGCGACGGGCGCTTCACGGCGCTTCTCGCCGGGTCGGTAGGCGGTGAGGATGT
>PUNN01000393.1 GCA_003552605.1 Phycisphaeraceae bacterium | reverse complement strand
CCCCCCTCACCCCGACCCTCTCCCGAGGGGAGAGGGAGAAAAATGCCCGCGGCGCATGTCATGCACCCCTTGTGGCCCCTCCCTGGCCGAGGGCGTGCAATGGGCGCGGGTCATATCCCGGGAAGATGCGACCGCGGTGTCTCTGGGGGTGGCATTTGCTCCGCAGTCAGGCAGGGGATATCCATAGGGCATGGCCGCAGAATCCGATACTGTCCGGTTTGCCCTCTCCGCTCGCGCCGCCCGCACGGGCCCGCAGCCGATCAGCTTCCTCATGCGCCAGGCGGTGGAGAACCCGTCGTTGATCTCACTCGCCGCAGGCCTGGTCGATTACGAGAGCTTGCCGGTGCAGCCATCACGGAGGGGGTTCGAGCGGGTGCTCGATGATGGCCGCGGCCGACACACGCTCCAGTATGGCACCACCATCGGCGATGCCACGCTTCGGCAACGCCTCCTCGAGCACCTCGCCAACCTCGATGGAATCGCCCCGGCTGCCTTTGACGCCACCGCCGATGACATGGTCATCGCCAACGGCAGTCAGCAACTGCTGTTCCTGCTCACCGAAGTGCTCGTTGATCCCGGCGACATCGTCATCACCGCTGCGCCGAGTTACTTCGTGTACACCGGTACGTTGCAGACCTTCGGTGCTCAGGTGCGTTGCGTGGACATGGATGAACACGGCATGGTCCCCGCCGCGCTCGAAGCTGTGCTCGAGCGCCTCGAGGCGGAGGGTGAACTCGGCCGGGTCAAGATCGTCTATGTCTGCGATTATTTTCAGAATCCCACCGGCCTCACCCTCGCCGTCGAACGCCGGGCTGAGCTTCTCCGCATCGTGCAGCGCTACTCCACCGGGCATCGCATCCTGTTGATCGAGGATGCGGCCTATCGCGAGCTCAGCTACGGGGACGATCCGCCACCGTCGATCAAATCCCATGACAAATCCAACGCGTGCGTTGCGCTGTTGCAGACCTTCAGCAAGCCTTTCGCCCCGGGGTTGAAGATCGGCTACGGACTGCTCCCTCGCGATCTTGTCGAACCGGTAGTACTCCAGAAGGGCAATCATGACTTCGGTTCAGCTAACCTCTGCCAGCAACTGGCGCTTGCGGCGATGGAATCAGGCGACTATCAGCGCCACGTGGAGGCCCTCTGCCGGCGATATCGCGCCAAGCGCGATGCCATGCTCGAAGCGCTCGAGCGTGAACTCGGCGATTTCGAGCCCGGCAACACACAATGGACGCGACCAGGGGGCGGGCTCTATGTCTACCTGACCCTGCCGGAGCGTTTCGATGCCGGGCCGCATGGTGCCCTGTTTGACAGGGCTATCGGGGAGGGTGTGCTCTATGTGCCCGGCACGTACTGTTTCGGCCCCGATCCCGACCGTGTGGCACCTTCCAACACCATGCGCCTGTCATTCGGCGTCTGCTCCATCGAGCAGATCAGGGAAGGAATCGCCCGCCTGGCACGTGCCATACGGGCCATTGATACGGGCCAGTGAGCCGCAAAAGGTTGTATCCCCATGCAGGAATCCAATCCCCTTGGCACCCACAGCGTCTGCCAGATCGCCCTGGTGGTCGATGACATCAGGGCTTACGCGGCGCGTTACGCAAGGCTGCTCGGTCTGCCCATGCCCGAAATCCGCGAGACGGCCACAGCCGAGCACACCGGCATCCGCTACCGTGGCGACCCGACCGGCGCCCGGGCCAAGCTCGCCTTTTTTCAGGCCGGACCGCAACTCGCCATCGAGCTGATCGAGCCCATCGGTGGCCCAAGTATCTGGCGTGAACACCTCGATGCCCATGGCCCGGGTGTGCATCACATCGCCTTTCGCGTGCCGGACATGGACCAGGTGGTGGCCAACCTCGCCGATGAGGACATGCCGGTAGCACAGTCGGGCCGCTTCAGCGGTGGCCGGTATGCCTATATCGATTCAGTTGCACAACTCGGCGTGATGCTGGAGCTTCTGGCCAATGACGATCAGTAACGCCCGGACCAATCCCTTTCGCAACGACCTGCTCACCGGTCGCGTGGCGCTGGTGACCGGCGGCGGCCAAGGCATCGGGCTCACGACGGTCCGGGCGCTGCTCGAAGTGGGAGCGAAGGTGTTGATCGCCGAGATCGATCAGGAGGCCGGCCGCGAGGCCGAAGCCGAGCTTGCGGGCCTTGGCGAGGTGGCGTTTGTCCCCTGTGATGTGGCTCAGCCGGCAGATGTGGCCGCCGCGGTTGAGCAAGCGGTCGGGCGTTTCGGTCGCCTCGATGTGCTGGTCAACAACGTCGGGCTCGGCCGGACAAAACCTGTCGAGTTGTTGAGCCCGGATGAGTGGCAGCATGTGCTCGCGGCGAACCTCACGGCCATGTACCTTTTCGCCCATCACGCCGCCACCGCGCTTTCCCGTGATGGCGGTGGGGCGATGGTAAATATCGCCTCGACCCGGGCGCTGATGAGCGAACCAGACACCGCTGCCTACAGCGCCAGCAAGGGCGGCGTGATCGCGCTGACCCATTCACTGGCGATCAGCCTCGGCCCCGCGGTCCGGGTCAACTGCATCAGCCCCGGCTGGATCGAAACGGGGCCCTGGCAGAAGTCCGCCGCGCGGCGGCCGGCCGATCACACTGATGAGGACCATGCTCAACACCCGGTCGGCCGCGTGGGCGAGCCGACCGACATCGCCCACATGGCCATCTACCTCGCCAGCGACGCCGCGAGCTTCATCACGGGTCAGGACTTCATCGTCGACGGCGGGATGACCCGCAAGATGATCTACGTGTAGCCCCAATCACCCCCCATCGCATGGAAATCGGCGTGCAAGAAGACGCCGTCGCCGCGGGAACGGGGTTCCGCATTGGCGAACTGCGGACGCTGATCCGCCGCGCGTTCAGGCTCGTAGCCGACCCGCCGGCCGCCTGCGCCCGCTGCATTCGCGAGGCGGCCGACCCCGCCGAGGGCCGTCGCCGCCACGGCGGGAGCCTGCGGCCGGTGGATACCGCGGGCCAGCGCGTGGACTTCCACAGCCTACGCGGGACGTTCATCATGGCCGTCGTCCAGACCGGGGCGACGTTGAAAGAGGCGATGGACCTTGCCCGACACAGTGACCCCCGCTTGACGATGAAGCTGTATAGCCGCATCGGGCTGCGGGACTTGGCCGACCACCTGCCCGCGGCGGTGGAAGCCGAGCCGGCCGAGGCCGTGGCGACCCTGGCCACCGGCACGGAAGGACCCCATCGCGGTACCAACGGCGGTACCAACGCGGGCGCATCGCCATGCATCACGCTGACGCTTCAACGTCCCCCGACTCGATGCGGTTAATGTCCTCAAAGCCCGCAAAAACAAGGGTAAAATGCACTTCCATGCACCCCGATGCATCGGGAGAAGGGGAAAGCCACCTGCCGGATTCGAACCGGCGACCTGTGCTTTACGAAAGCACGGGAGGCGACTGCAACTGACGATGACACAGGGGCTTACGCGTCGCATCTGGTCGCGCGCGGCAGTGGGCGCAGCAGCCCGCCTATTGCGGGCCCCAGCGACGCATTGCGACCCGATGCAATCTCCCCGGCCGAAGCGGCGATGATCGCCGAGGCACTATCCCGCCTCAGCGCAGACGAACGCCAAGCGGTGGTCGAGCACATCGTCGCCCTGGCCGGGATGCCGCCCGCACGGCGGGCGGCCGTCATCACGCTGGCGCGGGGTGATTAGACCCGACCGACACACATGGCTTTCGATCGCATAGTGGCCGGTGCGATCGGGACCATCACCCACCGGCCGCCCCGAAAGGAACTGATCATGCCCTCGATTACCCACGACGTTCTCCAGGACCTGTTGGCAACCCAAGGGGGTTCCGGCAAGGAATGCACCGGCAGCGCT
>PUNN01000528.1 GCA_003552605.1 Phycisphaeraceae bacterium | reverse complement strand
CCGCGCCCGGGGCAGGGGGGAGGCTCAGGGTATGTCACGTGTCGTCCCCGATTGATGGGGCCACCCGGCCGCGTGGCCCTCATCGGCCCATCTGGACGATGCCGGGCGGCGGGCGTATGGTTAGATGAGTAAGGATTGACCAGTGGGGACAAGTTTACACAACGCGTTTTTCAAGGAGACACCCGGATGGCACTCACACCCTCGACCATGGCCATGGAACTCGGCAGCCACGCCCCGCCGTTCACACTGCCCGACACCGATGGCAACACGGTTTCCATCGATGACTTTGCCGATCGCAAGGCGCTGCTGGTGATGTTCATCTGCAATCACTGCCCGTATGTGAAGCACGTGGCCGATGAGTTGGCCAGGCTCGGCCGGGATTATGAGCCGCGCGGCGTGGGCATCGTCGCGATCAGCAGCAATGATGTGGCCAACTACCCCGATGACAGCCCGCAGAAAATGAAAGAGGAAAAGGCGGCAAGGGGCTACACCTTCCCGTACCTCTTCGATGAAACCCAGGAGGTCGCCAAGGCTTACCAGGCGGCATGCACGCCCGACTTCTTCCTGTTCGATGACCAGCGGCGGCTGGTTTATCGCGGCCAGCTCGATGATTCCCGCCCCGGCAACGACAGCCCCGTCACGGGTAAGGACCTTCGCGAAGCGCTCGATGCTGTGCTTGCCGGCAGCCCGGTGCCCACCGTGCAGAAGCCCTCCATGGGCTGCAACATCAAGTGGAAGAAGGGCAACGAACCCAACTACTGATCCTCGCGCCGACACACCGCAGGTTCACCATCAGAGCGAAGCCCCGCAGGGGCTTCGCTTTTTTCACTGATGACACCGCCGCCACAATACGAGGCATCGATCAAGGCGCCCGCGTCCCGAGCCCGTTTCTTGCGCCTGTCGATCGCTTTCAGTCTCGAACGCGCTGCGCCATCACTCGGCTGCCTCCGCCTCGGTATCCGGTTCGGCCCAGAAGTGCGGATGGGCCAGTTCCACCGTCGGATCCGGCAGCGAACCGGTTGCGGTCTGGCCATGGTCATCCTCGACCAGTGACCAAGAGGTCAGTGCCAGGTCGACCCCGTCGCCCGCTTCAAGTTCGGCTGCGGGCAGTAGCTCGCGCTCTCGCATGGCGGCGATGCGCACCACTGCTTCACCATCACCGATCGCGCGACCCTCGGCATCGACCAGGTTCTTTACATGCAGCTTCATGATGAAGTCCGGGTAGGCGGCATCGGTTCGCGGCCGATCGGACAGCGCGGCGATGCGGCCACGCGCGGCAAGTTCGCGGGCCGGCTCATCGAGTGACCGTGGGGGCTGAAGATGCACCATTCGCCAGTCATCGCGTTGGAAATGGCGGCCGGCGAAGGTCCAGATGACCACCCGGCGGCCTTCGAGGTCATCGCGCTCGCGGTGGCGGCGGGCGAGTTCCACCGGCATGTCCGAGCCGAGCCCCTCCTGCCAGATGACGCTCGTGGGCATGTTGATCCGCTTTGCCACCTGCGCGCTGAGGTGGCCGCCGAGGTGCATGTTATACATCGAGAAGCTGTCGCCGGTGACGATGATGGGCGAATCGTCGATGTCGCGGTAGTCATCGCCGCTGTCGGCATCGATCACGCGCTTGACATCATCGGCCTTGTCCCCATCCGTGCGCTGATAGTCGCGGGTTTCAAACCGGGGCGGCGGCTGCTTCGCCTCGCGGACGAATTCATATCTCGACAGGCGCTCGGCGATCTTATCCGCCGCAAGTTGCGTGGCGATGTTACGCCAGTGGCCATCGCGGTCGTAGTAGAGCGTGTGATCGTCCTCGGAATCGATTCGGTCGCGGCGCCACGCGGCGTAGGGGGTGTACAGGTCGATGACCTCGACATCGCGCTCGGCAAGCTCGTGCATGAGCCGCCGTACCTGCATGGCCGCGTGTGGCTCGGCCGGGGTGGGGGCTTCTTCGCTGAGATAGTCGGCATAGACCGCGAGCTTGTCCGGGATGGGCATGAGGATGAGGTCGATGCCGCGCGCCCGCAGCTCGCGGTCGAGCTGCACGATGGCATCGGCCGGCCGCGCCCCATCGCCGCCGGTGATCTCATCGAGTTTCATCAGCCGCCAGGAGGCGCCGTAAAAGCGGAAATCATGCTGCGCAGGCCACGGCCATCCGTGGTTGGCGATGATCCGTTCCACATCCTTTCGGAATGGTTTGAGCTTGTCGCTCCAGGCTTCCCATGAGCCGCCGGCGGCTTCGCGCTCGGCGTTGATGGTCTCGCGGAGGGCCGCGATGGCGCGTTCCCGCTCGGCCGCGATGGCGTCCGCACCGCCCGTGTCCGCACGGTTGGCAGCGCCTTCATCCTGATCCGCCGCGGCGGTGGGCGAGATCAGCATCATCACGGCCACGAGCAGGAAGGGTGCAGGGGTGAGAATGCGATATAAAAGGCTTTCTTGAAATACTTTACGATTGTTCATGCCAATTGTTCCTCGATGGGGCTCTCCCCTGGTCACGCCATCGGTGCTTCGGGGAAGTGGGTTTGTATACAACAGCAGTGATTGGCTGGTCACCGAGATCACAACGCACCTGTCGTCGAAATCTTGCCCGGTTGGAATCCCCATCATATCCCCAGCCACCTGCACCCTCGCAAGCCGCTGACACAGTTCAGCCGGATTTGCGGCCACAGGCGTTCGCCGTGCTTCGTGAACGGGGTTTCGCCGGACGTCAGGGTGCATATGATGTAGTCCATGCGTACTGATGACTACCTCAACGCCTACCGCGACTCCCAGGAGAAACACGGCTCCGACTTCGAGGTCACCCTCTGGGCCAACCCGCGCAGTCAGCAGCGGCGGTTTGAAGTGATGACCCGGATGACGCGGTTTGCCGGCCGGCGAACCCTCGATGTGGGCTGTTCGAGGGGCGATTTCGCCGATTTCCTGCTCCAGCGTGAGATCGCCTACGAGCACTACATCGGCATCGATGCGCTCACGGAGGTCATCGAGTACGCCCGCAGCCGCAACCTGCCGCGGACCGAGTTCCACGATACGGATGTGCTCGATGCCCCGGCCACCATGACCGCAGCGCAGGCGGAGGTGGTCTGCATCAGCGGCACCCTCAACACGATGAGCCAGCCGCAGGCCCTGGCGCTGCTCCAGCACGCGTGGGAGGCGGCTGGGCGGACGCTGATTTTCAATTTCCTCTCCGACCGCTGTGGTCCGGAGGCACCGCCGCAGACCCACCCCGCCCGCCGGTTCGACACGATGGCCATGCTCGACTGGGCACTGAAGCGGACGGCCATCGTGGCCATGCGCCAGGACTACCTGCCCCACGGCCACGATGCCACGATCCTGATGCGGCGATGGTGACACCCCACTTACGGTGAATCTGACAACGGGGGGCGCTTCGGCCGGCCTTGCCTGCATGCATGTGCCTTGGGGTGCCGGACACGCGCCCCGGGAAGTTGACCTTGGCTGGCTGCAAAGGAACCCCGCCACATGTGTCATGTCCCCCGTGCCCTGGGGTGCATGACACTTGGCGCGGCGGGCGGACCGGGCATTTCCCCCCTTCCCCCTCGGGAGAGGGGGCGGGGGTGAGGGCAGATTCGTGTTGATCGTGCCGTGGCTGAACTGAGGACCGCCCCCCGGATGAGGCGGGAAAGACGGTCCTTGAAGCATTCGGGCGTTTTCACCAAGTCCGCCCTCACCCCAGCCCTCTCCCGAAGGGAGAGGGAGCAAGAGCCTTCCGCCACACTTGTCATGCCCCCGTGCTCTGGGGTGCATGACACTCTACGCGGCCTTGTAGAGGCCGTGGCACGCCCAGTGCTGGTTCCATCGTTGGTCCTGGCTGAGCCACATGGCACGGAGGGTGAGGATGGGTTCGACGCCTGAGGTGT
>PUNN01000430.1 GCA_003552605.1 Phycisphaeraceae bacterium | reverse complement strand
CTTATGCAGGGGTCGGCCTTCGGTTCAGCCACGGCACGACCGGCACGAATCTACCCTCACCCCAGCCCTCTCCCGCCCCCGGAAAAAGGGGAGAGGGAGCGAGAGCCTTCCGCGACACGTGCCATGCACCCGTCTGCCTTGGGAACCGCTGAGCCATCTTGCACCCGCAGGCACGCGTGGGCCATAATGACCTCTCGAGCCGTCCCGGCCGCCACGGCATTGCCACGGATGCCGCCTTCGGGGCCACGAGACGGCCGCCTTGAACCGCCGCGAATCTGGAACCACTGCCATGGCCGCCCGTCAGAATCTCAGCCGACACCAGCAGGGCATCGTCAAGCGCTATTACGAGCACCAGGATACGATCGTGGCCACGCGGCTGAGTGAACTGGTCACCGAGCTTTACCTCGCCGAGGGGCCGGGCCAGGCATCGCGGCTGTGGGGCCGGGTGAGGCAGGCGCTTCAGAAAACGGACGTGGACCCCAAACGCATTGACACCATTCTCGAGAACCGCGATGTCAGCGCCCTCGCTACGCTTGTGAGCGAGATCACCGCAAAGAAGTAAGGGGCGATGGCAGTGAGCGGGCCGCGGCTGGACCGTGCTCCCGCATTTCCCGTTCGCTCGCCTTCCTCTTCCCGGGCTCTGCCTTGGGCCGCGCGATGCAAGTTGTGCCGGCATCACGCCCTGCAACATGCCGCCGGCCGGACCATAATGGGGACATGTCGCACACCGGCTCCGAAAGCAGCCCTCCGGCCACGACTGATCCAAACGGTGTCAGCGCCGCCGCGCCGGTGGGGGCGCCGGCCACCAGCAACGGCCCGCACGGGTTGCTCCGTGAGGTGTTCGGCTTCGACAGCTTCCGGGGCGATCAACAGGCGATCATCGAGCACATCATTGCCGGGGGCGACTGCCTGGTCATCATGCCCACCGGCGGGGGCAAGAGCCTCTGCTATCAGCTACCGGCCCTGACCCGGCCTGGCGTGGCGGTGGTGGTATCCCCGCTCATTGCCCTGATGCAGGACCAGGTCGGCGCCCTGCGCCAGCTTGGCCTTAAGGCGGCGTTCATCAATTCAACGCTCACCCCACAGGGCGCGCGTGAACTCGAGCAGGAGATGGTGCGGGGGGGCATCGACCTGGTCTACGTGGCGCCCGAACGGCTCACGCAGCCGTATTTCCTCGACCTGCTCGACCAGACGCCGCTGGCCCTGTTCGCCATCGATGAGGCTCACTGCGTCTCGCAATGGGGCCACGACTTCCGCCCGGAGTACCGCCAGCTCACCATCCTGCACGAGCGCTATCCCGATGTGCCACGCATCGCCCTCACGGCGACGGCGGATGAGCCCACCCGCCGCGATATCGCCGAAAGGCTCCAACTCGAATCGGCGCGGCGGTTCATCGCCAGCTTCGACCGACCCAATATCACCTACCGCGTGACCGTCCGCGACAATCCCCGGCGTCAGCTTCTGCGTTTCATCCAGAACGATCATCCCGGTGAGCCGGGCATCGTTTACTGCATGTCGCGCAAGCGGACGGAGCAGATCGCGGCGTGGCTGTGTGCGCAGGGCATCACCGCGCTGCCCTACCACGCCGGCCTCGATGCGGCCACACGCCAGGCGCACCAGGCGCGGTTCCTGCGGGAAGAGGGGGTCGTGATCGTCGCCACCATCGCCTTCGGGATGGGGATCGACAAGCCCAATGTCCGGTTCGTGGCTCACCTTGACCTGCCGCGGAGCATCGAGGCTTACTACCAGGAAACAGGCCGCGCCGGCCGCGATGGCCTGCCGGCCGATGCGTGGATGACCTATGGCCCGGGCGATGTGGTGGTGCATCAGCAGTTCATCGATGCCTCGGAAGCCCCCGCGGAGCAGAAGCGTATCGAGCGGGACAAGCTCAATGCCCTCATCGGCTATTGCGAGACCACCCTCTGCCGCCGGCAGGTGCTGCTGCACTACTTCGGTGAGCGGTATGTCGGCCCGTGCAATCGCTGCGACACCTGCCTGATGCCCGTCGAGCGCATCGACGGGACCGAGTTGGCGCAAAAGGCGCTGTCCTGCGTCTACCGCACGGGGCAGCGATTCGGCGCGGCCTATATCGCGGATGTGCTGACCGGGGCGGAGAACCAGCGGATCATCAACGCCGGCCACGACCGGCTGAGCACCTACGGGATCGGGCGCGACCTGCCGAAGAAGCGGTGGCTGAGCATCATCCGCCAGTTGCTCGCCGCGGGCCTGCTCGAGGTCGAGCCATCCCACGGCGGGATACGGCTGACCGAGGCGGCCCGGCCGGTGCTACAGGGCCGGGAGGTGTTGTGGCTGCGCGTGGACCCGCGGGAGCCTGCCTCCGGAAACAGTGGTGTCAAGGGGCAAGCAGCCGGTCCGGCTCGCGGCGGCGCCCCGCCCACCGCCGCGCTGACCGGTGAGATGCAGAAGGTCCTGTTCGAGCGCCTGCGGGCATTGCGGCTGGAACTGTCACGTCAGCAGAACGTGCCGCCGTACGTGATCTTCTCCGACCGCACGCTGGTGGAAATGGCCACATCGCAGCCGCGGACACTGGAAGAACTGTCCGGCCTCCACGGGGTGGGGCGGACGAAGCTCGAGCGGTACGGAGAGGTGTTTCTGGAGGCGGTCAGGGCGCATGTGTGACACGCCTGATCAGAGGATGCCGGCTCACCTGCGACTGATCAACCCGATGGTTCATTCATCGTAGCCCGGCCGTTGTCCGGCAGGCCAATAGAAGTCGTTGCCGGTATCGCGCAACACCACTTCGAGTTCATCGAATTCGAACCAGCGGGTGCTGCCACCGAGGTTGACCGCGTTCTCCCCATCGGGATCCTCTTCAACCAGCGGCCTTTCATGCCCGAGCCAGCCGCCCCCGCCGGTCTGGAGGGTCATGTCGGTCCACAGCGGCGTCGTGCTCGGATCACGGTCGAGTCGGCGAAGGTCGGGGGGATTGGCAATCTGCCACTTATCATTGTCCGGGCCGTAACCGCCGTAGTAGGCATACGTCACGTGATTGGTTTCGTACTGATGGTGGTTCTGAGGGTTGCGGGCATCCGAGACACTGCTCGGGCAGAACATGATCTGGTCGCGCTCATCGGCAAGGTATGGCTCGATGAACACCTCGTTGAGCACCTGGTTGTCGCCGCCGCCCTGCATGCGGTGAGGGGCACTGCCGCCTCCTCTGCGTGGTGGCAGGAAATCCTGATTGTCGGTGGCATAGCCCATGGAAGCGATGTGAATCTGTCTCAGGTTGCTGGCGCACTGGATGCGCACGGCGGCGTTGCGCACGGCGGTGAGCGCGGGCAACAGAATCGCGATCAGCAGGGCGATGATCGAAATGACCACGAGCAATTCAATGAGTGTGAACGCACCGGTACGTTGGGACGGCATGTACTGATTCCTTATTCCGTTTTCAGTGTCTGGGCCTTCAGGGGCCGGTATTGAATCCGGCAGGAGCGACGTTCATGGGGGTCACCACCCATGACCATTGGCGTTCCCTATTTGACTATAGTCGAATTGTTCGAGGCATGGCTACAAATTTGCGTAAAAATTTTATAAATTTGCGCAGATCCGGCGAGCCGCTCTCGCGACCGCGTTCTTCGGCCCCGCCGACGCCTCGCAGCGCGAGTCTCGCCGCCGCTGGCGTCGTGGCGCCGGGAAAGGGAGGCGCGGGGTGACGCGACTTGTCAGCGGCTCTGCGGCCGGGTGCATGACACGGATCGCGGCCAGCGGACCGGGGATTTCCCCCCCCCTCTCCCCATCTCCGGGGGCGGGAGAGGGGCCGGGGGTGAGGGCAGATTCGTGCCGGTCGTGCCGTGCCTGAACCAAGCGCTGAGCCCCGGATGAGGCGGGATGAACGGTACATACGGCACTTGGG
>PUNN01000312.1 GCA_003552605.1 Phycisphaeraceae bacterium | reverse complement strand
GCCATCCCCGCCGTATTTTTTTCACCGGCCCCCAGTTTCCCGGGAGGGCTGATAGCCCTTCACCTGGGTTTGGATGCAAGGGAAGGACACACAACGTGTGATGTATGCCAAGCAGGGGTGCTGTGGCGCCCCATCGGCTTGCATCTGCTCTACCAGCTTTTTGCAGTGGCATCTGCAACTGACACGCTCTTCCAAGAGGTGCGACTCACGGAGCCGGATGGTCCGCGGCATTGAGTTCGACCGCTTCATCATGAGCCCCCTCGGCTGGTGCAATGTCGAGAAGGTCCGCTACCGTGGCGTGGAGTTGCAGGCCATGGATTCGCTCGATCTCATGTCCGCCGAGCGGCTCGGGATATCGCCAGATCACGCCGAAGCCGTTCATGTTCGGGTCCTTACGCGGGTCATAGCCATGCATGCCGAGCGGCCCGCCGGCTTGCTCGGCCGGTGCCGTGGCGGTGTCGATCCGCCGGCTGAAGGTGTAGCCGGTCTCGAGTACGACCACCACGTCACCGGTCCGGGCCGGATGCGCGTAATTCCATACCTGCGGAAGCTGTTCCCGCCGCCACGCGCTGGCAAAGTCATGCGCATCGGCCGCAGTGACGGCATCGGCGATGCGCGAGGCGCGTTCATCTCCCTGCCGGTCGGTGAAATGGATGTGGCCGATGCTGCCGCTGGTGAGCAGTTCAACCCCATCGAGCTGCTCGATCGCCGCGAGATGCTGGAGATTGGCCACGGTGTGGACGGTGGACATGCCGTGGTCGGTGGTCAGAAGAAGGTAGAAGCTGTCACCTTCGCGGTGCGTTTGCCTGTAGATGTCCATCGCCTGCTCGTGGATGCGCTCGAGCAGGGCATCGGTCTTCTCCACCGTTTCGATCACTTCCGGTGCATCGGGGCCGTGGCGATGGCCGGCACGGTCGGGATCACCGATCCAACTCATGAGCAACCGCAACGGCGGTTCGCCTTCATCGTTTCGCCATGTGTCGAGCACGCGTTCAAGGCGATCGGCATCGCTCAGTCCGGGATCGAACGCATCATCGAAATAGGCCGCGGTCACTTCACCCTGCTGTGAGTGCGACAGGGTCCAGTCGTAGACCAGTGTGCGGACATCCTGTTGCGCTGCGGTCAGCCATACGGGTTCAGCCTCGAGCAGTCCGGCATCGCCGGGGTAATGATGCCGACGTCCGCTGCGCCGATCGAAAAAGGTGTTAGCCACGATGCCGTGCTCGGCCGGCTTCACACCCGTGGCCTGCGAGATGTGGCTTGGAAAAGTGAGACTGGGAAAAACCGGTACGAGTTGATGGGTGTAAAGGCCCGATTCAGCCAGCCGGTCGAAAAAGGGCGTATCGCCGCGCTCAACGTAGTCGGGCCGCAACCCATCTATGCTGATCCACAGCACGGTCGTCCGCGGCGGTTGCGGCCTGTCTGCATCATCATGCTCCGTTTCCTGCTCCGGAGCGGCCTCGCATGCCCCGGCGAACGCGGCCAGCACAAGCAGGGCCAGTGTGTGGCCCCGCATTACCCCGCGACACCAGGGCTGTTGCCGTTCTGCTGCATGCCGTTTCATGAATTTACCTTTCCGCTCTGCCACCGAAAGCCCTCGCCCTGCGGGCTGAGCCTGTCGAAGGTGCGCTGCTTCGGGGCGAACCCGGTGCCGTTTCAACGCGCCCGCCGGCGCGGACGCCGGATGCAAACGTTTTTGCCCGCATCCCAAACAATACGCCGCAACCACACCGGAATCGGCCGCAGGATATGGACGATAGATGAGCCGCGGGTGTGAATTTGACGTGGCGCTGCGAGCGGGCGATGGCCGGCGCCTCACTGTCGATGCCCCGGGCGCTGCTACAGCGTCCGCCGCGAGGGATTGAGCGTGATGTTGTCGTGGCCGGGGATAATGATGTCGGCGATCTCGATCGCTTCGAGAAAGCTCTCGCGGGACTGGTCGGCATCATAGCCGCCGGGCAGCAGCGTTCCGCGTTCCAGGTGCTCGATCGTCGGGATCGCATCGCCGGCCACCAGCGTGGTGGAGTTGGCCAGCGAAAGCAGCAGCCCGCAGGTTCCCGGCGTGAATCCGGGCAACGGGAACAGGTCCACCTGCGGGGCGATTCGGTCGGGCGCGGCCTTGAATCGCTTCAGCAAGGCGATTTCCTCCTGAAGTGCCTCGCGTTGCTCATCACTGCTCGCCCGCTGGAACTGCTCGACCAGGCCGGTTCCGATGGCCTCGCGCTCCATTTCGCTGATGTACCACGCGGCCTTGGGGAACGCTTGCAGGCCCCACCGGTGGGCGGGGCGGAAATTGGTCAGGAACACGGCGGTGACCGCCGAGGGGTCGAGGCCGCTGCGCTCCTTCAGCCGGGCGGTGATGACCTGTGGCGGCAGGCCCGGGTCCACGATGATCACCGCATCCCCGCTGCGCACGAGCGTGGTGGTTGCGTGCGGGGTGCGCAGCGCTTCCTTCTCGCTCCAGTGTTCATGCCGGCTCAGCGCGCCGATGCTGACGATCCGGTAGTCCATGCCGCTTCTGATTCCTTTTTGCTCATTCGTGGAAATGATCGATCAGGCGCAACGGAATCTTGCCCCCGTTGGCCTGCGCCAGCGCCTTCATCTGCTCGATTACCGGTGCGGGCACGAGCCGGTGCAGCCGGTCGATGTCGCCCCCTGCGGCGATCTGCTTGATCAGCGTCGAGCTGGTGAACGCATGTGACTCACCGGTCATGATGAACACCGTTTCGATGTCGGCTACCGCACGGTTGGTCAGGGCAAGCTGGAACTCGAAGTTGAGATCGGTCACGTTTCGCAGGCCCCGCAGGATCGCCGTGGCTCCGATCCGCCGCGCGTAATCCACGGTCAGGCCAGTGTAGCATTCGACCACCACGTGCTCCTCGCACTGCTCACGGACGAGCTGCTCGATGATCCGCTGCCGCTGGGGCTGGTCGAACAGGGCTTTCTTGGCCGGATTATGGCCGATGGCCACCACCAGCCGATCGAACAGAATCTGCCCGCGCCGGATCACATCCATGTGCCCGTTGGTGATCGGGTCGAAGGTGCCCGGGAAGATGCCCAGGGTGTGCCGGTGACTCATGAGCGGGAGTATAGCGGCTGCTCGGGTTGGCGGGGTGATGCGCTCGGGCCGGGCGGCGCCGGGGCAAGCCGAAAGTCCAGTCGTTGTCGGCACTGCCGGCCCGCGAGGCTGCATGACACGTGTGGCGGGGGCTTTTGTATCCAGAGAACGTTGGGTGGCATGGTCAGCGGGCTTTCCGGGGGTCTTCAGCCCGATGGCCATGCGAGGCCGCGAGGCGCCCGGGGCCTCCTGAACCCTCGGGGCCGCATGGCCATCGGCTGCGGACAGCCGCTGACCATGCCACCCCAGTGGTTGCCCGCCGCGGCGTGTCATGCGCCCGCCCCGCGAATCCGGTTCCAGTCGGGCGATGCATCCGATTCAGACGTCATAGACGGCCCCGGGGACGCCCTGCACGGCGCCTTTCTCAAACACGCGGTTGGCGTTGACCCGGAATGTATTGGAAAGTTCTATCGTGACGCGGTCGCCGCCATGATGGAGCCGGCGGCCGACCCGCAACCCGCCCTTCGGAGGCCGGCAACATCGGGCCGCCTTCGACCACCGGCCCCCCCGGACCCTCCGGACCCTGGCCCCGGAGGGCGACCCCAGCCCTGGATCGGGTCTCGCACCGGCTGCCTCCCCGGTCGAGACCCTTTTTCATGCGCGGTTGTGAAGCCTGCGAAGTGACTGCAATCCGGTTGTCGGACACGCGCCGGGGAAGGCTCTTGCTTTCTCTGCGCATTTCCGGACTGGAGAGGGCCGGGGTGAGGGGACGAAACGCAGAGCCCATCCGCCCCCACCCCCGGCCCCCATCCCCCAT
>PUNN01000021.1 GCA_003552605.1 Phycisphaeraceae bacterium | reverse complement strand
CGGAGGCCTTTTTTGTCAACCACCGAACCATGTAAGTGCCTGCAAATACCCTACTTTCAGGGGAGCGGGCGACCGGTTACACCCTATTGAGATCACCGGTAAGCGCGTGACGGTCACCGTTGAAGGGGCACGAGGCCAGCAATGGCAGTTGCAACGATTCATCCCCGAGCCCGAGTGATGGTGGCTCCCCGCGGCTTCACCACGGTCGAACTGCTGCTTTCGCTGGCGGTGACCGCGATGGTGGGACTGGTGGTCGTGATGATGCTCGCGGGCGTGACCACGGCGACCGACCGCCAGCACGACACCCATCGCGCCAGTACGCAGCGGCAGGTGGCGATCGTCCGCCTCGGCGAACTGACACGGGAGGCGGCCATGGTCGGGGCGATGGGACCACACCACCTGCTGCTGTGGCTTCACGATGAGGATGATGATGGTAACCCCCGCCTGTCGGAACTGCGCCGGATCGAATGGGACGAGCAGACCGGAGAGGTGTGGGTTTACGAGGCGGGCGACCGGCCCTGGCAGGATGGTTTGATGCCTGATCGCAGCTTCGACAGTTATGATGCCCTCACCCGCGACCATAAGGGCACTGACTGGTTTCCAGGAAGGCGATGGCTGAACAACGTCACGGGCTGGTCCGTGGTGCTTGATGCGGACGATCCCCACGCCGCACGCCTGTTGCGACTTCGTGTGACACTGGATCAACCCGGGGGTGAAGACGCCGCCACGATCATCGCTGCGCTTCGTCCGCCTGCGCCGGCCGGAACCGACCCCTGACCGGAATGCGCGGCGGCGGTCCGGCACGGGGCATCATCCGGAGCCCCAAGCTGCTCCTTTCATCCTGGGTTTTCATGGGTGGGGCAAGCCGGCTGCCTAAACGGGTGTCCCGATGCGGTCGATGAGCGAGTCGGATGCACTGCCGGTGCGGCGGTGCGGGAGAAACGGCCCCGATGCGATGTCGCTCCATCCACCCCGCATGCCGGCTTCGATCCCCTGCCGGATGGTCGGTTCGGCACCTGCATCGGCTGCGGGTTGCCCCCACTCACCGCCAGCATGGTGGTGCGATGATTCTGGTCATGGTGGCCATCGCCGTGGCGTTCATCCTCGGGACGACGTTCCTGGCCACTTCCGCCACGATCACCGGGGTTGCGCGGGCGATGGATGAACACGCCCAGGCCCGGCAGGTGGCCGAATCCGGCCTGAGTCTCGTGAAACATTACCTCGGGCAGACCCCGGACTGGCGGAAACGGCGGACACCCGGCACATGGCTCGATCGGGTGAGTATCGGTGAGGGGGACGTGACCGTGACCGCTCTGTTCGATCCCGAGGGCAATGATGATGACCCGATCGAACTCCATGCCGTGGGAAATTACCGTGGAGCGAGCCACGGTTTGACGGTCAAACTCCGGGTATCCGCAGATGATGGCTCGTCAGGATCGGCGGGGCCGGTTGACTTCGGTATTGCGCTGGCGCACAGCCTTTCACTCACCGGCGATGCACGAATGGACAGCTTCGATTCGAGCCGGGGCCCTTACAGCCCGGGTAACTGGGGCGATGATGCCACCGTGGCCACGTTGGCCCACGAGGTCGAGTGGAATGGCAGTCCGAAGGTCCACGGTGACCTCTGGCTTGCGCCCGATGCCGATCTGGATGCGGCTGGCCTCCGCCGCGGTCAACGTAGACTGGTCAGCGGCAGTGTCGCCAATCTTGCCGAGCCGTTCGTGATTCCCATCGAGCCTCCGGAGTCCGGCTCGCAGCCGAGCAGCCCCGACATTCCCAACTGGGGAACGGTCACCTTCGGATCGCCCGATGGGGGTGAGCAGGTGTATCACTGGGATGAGTTGAGAACCGGTGGATCCGTCATCGTTACGATCGATGGGCCGGTGACGGTGATCGTGCAAGGTGAGATTCACTTCGGCGGCGGGTCACAGGTGCGCATCACGGAAAACGGCTCGCTCACACTCTATGGCAAGGGTGGATTTACAGTTTCCGGCAGTACGCCGGTCAACGAGAAATCGGCCGAGCCCGGGCGGCTGACGTATTACGGACTCAGCAGCGATGATATCGACATCGGTGACAGTGGTAGCGTTTACGGTCGATTCATCGCGCCCGAATCCCACGTCAATGTCAGCGGGACCGGTCGCCTGCTCGGCCTTCTTCATGCCCGCAGCGCAGCACTTGTTGGCAGCGGTGCCCTGCATCATGACGTGAACCCCGAAGTGCTTGAAGGACTTTATGACGGCGCAACCGGCGGCCAAGGCGGTGGCAGTAGCGCGGGAAGCGGGCGCATCCGGGTGATCCGCTGGTCCGAGCGCTGAGCCGAGCCGTTTCGCAAGCGAGGCGATTCCCCCCATGCGACCTGACACGATCAACTGGTCTGACAAGCAGCGCCAGCTCGGCCTGGCCTTCCTGCCGCGGCAGCGGATGCATCAGCGGCTGTGGCGGTGGATCGTGGTGCTGATGGTGGCGCAGGCGGCGATCGCCGGGATTGTGCTGCTTTCACTTCAGGGTCCCTGGCGACAGCAGACCCGCATTGATCAGGGCACCGCGCTGGTGCAGGTTGCAGCGCGACAGTTCGATGATGTCGCGATCGTCCCGCAGCCTGCTACAGCGGAAGACGCTGAGGGGGTGAACGCGGCGGCAAAGGGCGAAGCTGAGCCCGAAGACGTTCAGCAGATGCTCGATCGCCTCGCGAGTCAGCATACGGTCCGCTTTGCAGCCATCGTCGACCGGGATGATCTCAAGCTTCGAAGTGCCGGCCTGGACCCGGAGGCGTGGTCCCATTACCTCGATGAAGCCGGTGAAGGCAACGGCAACCTCGCGGCGATCGATGCCTGGGATGGTCTGCTGCTTTATGAGGAACCGCTGCGCGGACGGGGCGGTGAGCAGCGGCATCGGCTGGTGATGGGCATCAGCGATGAGGGGGCACGGCGGGCGTTGCTGGATGGCTCGATCGCGCTGGGTATTGGCCTTGCCGTGGTGGCGCTGGGGCTGTTTCCTCTTGCCCGGGGGATGATCCGCCGCTGGATTCGGGCGCTGCATCAGTTACACCGGGCCATTCACCGCATGGCCCAGGGTGGTGAGCCGCAGCCGGTGGCCGTGGGCGGAGACGATGAGATCGCCTACCTGGCCCTGGCGTTCAACGAGATGGCCGGGCAGTTGCAGGCTTCCCGCGCTGCCCTGCGCAAGGCCAACGCCGAACTCGAACGACGCGTCGCCGAGCGCACCGAAGAGTTGCGCCAGGCCACGCGCGAGCTCGAGAAGCTTGCCACCTCTGACATGCTCACCGGCCTGGCCAACCGCCGCGCTTTGACCACGCAGATGGCGAAGATGCTCGAGGCCGCGGCGGCCTCCGACATCGAGATGACCTGCCTGGTGATCGACCTCGATGGGTTCAAGCCCATCAACGACACGCTCGGCCACGCCCGCGGCGATGAATTGCTGGTCCTCGCGGCGGAGGTCTTCCGCGATGCCAGCCGCGCCACCGACCTCGTCGCCCGGCTCGGCGGGGATGAGTTCGTCCTGCTGATGCCGGGGATCGGCCCGGGAGAAGCTGAGACGATCGCCAATCGCCTGCTCGAGCGCTTCCGGGAGGCGTGTGAGTTGCAGTTCGCGGCGGAGAACCTGCCCGAACTCCCATCAATGAGCATTGGCATCGCCTCGCGCTGCCAGGTCAAGGCTGACACCGCCGAACAACTGCTCCAGGCCGCCGACCGCGCCCTCTACGCGGCCAAACAGGCCGGCAAGTCCCGCGTCCATCTCTGGGAACGGGCCCCAGCCGCGTAGCCCCTGCCTTGGGCCAAGGGATGCCGAGGGGCAGGGCGAACGCATGTAGCTTGGGTGGCATGGTCAGCAGCCGTCTTTCCGGGGGCGGCTGATGG
>PUNN01000468.1 GCA_003552605.1 Phycisphaeraceae bacterium | reverse complement strand
GCGGGCGGGGTCCTTGCCACCGGCCTGCGCCATGTCGGGCCGGCCGCCACCGCCGCCACCGGCGGCCCGGGCGACCTCGCGTACCCAGTCGCCGGCCTTCAACCCCTTGCCGATCAACGGCTCCGGCACCGCGGCGAGGAAGGCGACCTTGTCCTGGCCGGGCGCGGCGAGCAGCATCGCCGCTTCCGGCCGCTTCTTGCGGATCACATCCATCGCCGTGCGCAGCGTCTGGGCATCGGCGCCATCGATGCTCGCGACGATCAGGTTGCCGCCGTTCTGCTCGGCCACCTCGCGCGCCCGCTCCACGACGGTGCCCGCGGCGGCCTTTGCCTGCTGCTTCTGATGCTCCTTGAGCCGCTTCTGCTGCTCGCTGAGGCGATCGCGAAGGCGATGGCGGGTAAGCAGCGGAAGCGTCGCCTCGCCTAGGGCGTTGTTGAACTGCGGCAGCGCTTCGGTGAGTGCATCGGCCTGGGCATGCTCGATCTCAGACATCCGCCGCTCGAGCTGACCGGCCGCATCGAGCGCCCGTTGCGCAATCTCACCCGTGACCGCCGTAATTCGCCGGATGCCGCGGGCCACACCCTCTTCCGAAAGGACCGTGAAGCACTCGGCCTCACCCGTGCGGTCGAGGTGCGTACCTCCGCAGAACTCGATCGAATACGATCGCCACCGCTCGTTGCCCGGGTCGGCGAGAACCTGCTCGACGTCGACGCCGATGGTCACCACACGCACGCGCGGCGGGTACTTTTCGCCAAACACCGCCCGCAGGCCGTTGATCTTGAGCGCCTCGGTCTGATCGGCCACGGCGGCATAGACCGGCATGTCCGCGGCGATGTCATCGTTGACCTGCCGCTCAACTCGCTCGATCTCATCGGCCGTCAGCGGCGCGTTGTGGGTGTAGTCGAAGCGGGTCCTCTGATCGTCGACCAGCGACCCCTTCTGATCGGCCGTGGCCGTGACCTGCTCGCGAAGCGCCCGGTTCATCATGTGGGTCACCGTGTGGTGGGCCATGATCGGCGCCCGACGGTCGATATCGATCTGCATCCCCAGCTGCATGCGACCGGAGGTGAGCGTCCCGGTTTCGACTGAGCCGATGTGGAAAATGCTTCCACCGATCTGCTGCGTATCCTCGATCCGGGCCCGGCCCTCGGGAAAGTCGATCGTGCCGCGATCCCCAACCTGCCCGCCGGATTCGGCATAGAAGGGGGGGATTTCCGTAACTATCGCCACACGGGCGCCGCTGCCGGCGCTGTCCACCCGGGCCGCCCCTTCATCGGTGAACTGGTACAACTCGCATTTCTGCTCCTGCTCGATGCGGAAGCGGCGGTCGTAGCCTTCGAAGCTGCTTTCGATCGGCTGCTCCCGCTGCACGAGGTCAAGCAGGTGGTTGACCGCACCGCCACCGGCCGCAGCCTGCCGGCTCTTCCGCCTTGCCTCTTCCATGTGCCGCTCGAAGCCTTCAGCATCCACGCCCATGCCGCGCTCGCTGGCCATGACCTGTGTCAGGTCGAGCGGGAAGCCGTGGGTGTCGAAGAGCGTGAACGCATCCTCGCCGCTGATCTGCTTCTCGCCACGCGAGGCGATCTGTAGGAAAAGCTGCGTGCCGCGCTCGAGTGTACGGCGGAACGCCTCTTCCTCCTCACGAAGCTCCTCGGCCACGCGGTCGGGTGCCTGCTTCAACTCGGGGAAGGCTTGCCCCATGGTCTCGACCACCGTGGGCACGAGCTTGTAGAAAAACGGTTCGCCCACGCCCATCACGTTGCAGCCGTAGTGGACGGCGCGGCGGAGGATGCGGCGGAGCACGTAATCCCGACCCTCGTTGCCGCAATGGGCGCCATCGGTCAGGGCGAAGGTGAGCGTGCGGATGTGGTCGGCGATCACGCGGTAAGCAGTGTCGATCCGCCCGGCGTCACTGTCATCGAGCCGGCCGCCGTAGGCCGGCGCTGCGGTGACCTCACGGATCGCTTCGAACAGGGGTGTGAAAATGTCGGTGTCGTAGTTCGAGCCCTTGCCCTGGAGCACCGCGGTGATGCGTTCAAAGCCCATGCCCGTGTCCACGTGGCGGGCCGGCAGGGGGTGGAGCTTGCCGGCCGTGTCGCGGTTGAACTGGATGAACACGAGGTTCCAGATTTCAATCACGCGATGATCACCGCGATTGACCAGCCCACGGCCGGACAGGTCGGGTGTGGCATCGTAGTGAATCTCGCTGCACGGGCCGCAGGGGCCGGTGTCGCCCATTTCCCAGAAATTGTCTTCCTTGTCGCCAAGGTGGATGTGGTCGTGGGGGATGCTGGTGCGTGTCTTCCACAACTCGGCGGCTTCCTCATCGCGCTCGAGGCCATCGGCGGGGTCGCCTTCGAAGACCGTGGCGTGCAGGCGCTTCGGGTCCAGGCCCCAGACCTCGGTCAGCAGTTGCCAGGCCCATTCGATGGCCTCGGCCTTGAAGTAGTCCCCGAAGCTCCAGTTGCCGAGCATCTCGAAGAAGGTGTGGTGGTAGGTGTCGCGGCCGACATCCTCCAGATCGTTGTGCTTGCCGCCGGCGCGGATGCACTTCTGACTGTTCACCGCCCGGGTAAAGGGGCGCGAGCCGGTGCCGAGAAAGACATCCTTGAACTGGTTCATCCCGGCGTTGGCAAACAGCAACGTCGGGTCGCCATGGGGGACCACAGGCGATGACGGCACGAAGGTATGCTCGTGCCGCTGCCTGAAGAAGTCGATGAACTGATCGCGTATGGTGTGGCTGGTCAACATCGGATTGCTCGGCCTGTTTTGCCCCACTCCGGCTGGAAAAGGGGCAGTATAACCGGCTTACGGGCGGTTATCCATGGCGGCGGCGGGACTTGCAGAGCAAACGGGGGCATGACACTTGGCGCGGGCTCTCTTTGTATCCAGAGAGGGTTGGGTGGCATGGTCAGCGGCTGTCCGCAGCCGATGGCCATGAGGGCGTCTGATCCGGGGGACCGTCATGGCCATCAGCCGAAGACGGCTACTGACCATGCCACCCTGGCGCACATGGGTTTGCCCTGGCGGGACTTGTGAGCGGGGGTGGGGGGTATGACGCATGGCGTGGGAAGGAGGAGGCGGGTGTGCCATGAAAAGACCCGTGCGCACGGGCTTGCCGCGGCACGGGTCTTGGGGTGGGGGCAAAGGGGGTTCGCGCTCAGGTCGTCGCCGGACGTTGCGTGCTCAGTGCCGGCCGGGTCGCCGCTTCGGGCTGGCGCATCAGCAGGATCGGGCAGGCCACGCCGATCGAGCTGTAGGTGCCGATGACCACACCGGCGATCATCGCGAAGGCGAAGCCGTGCAGACTGCCATGGCCGCCGAAGATGTAGAGCGTCAGCAGCGCCAGCAGCGTCGTGCCCGAGGTGATCACCGTTCGGCTGATGATCTGGTTGATCGACCGGTTGATGATCTCGGGGGTGGCGTGGGCGAGCTTGCCGCGGTTCTCACGGATGCGGTCGAACACGACGATCGTGTCGTTGAGCGAATAGCCGATGAGCGTCAGCATCGCCGCCACGAGCGCCAGGTCGATGCGGAACGGCTCGAGCAACAGCGCCCGGCCCAAGGCCGAGTCGTAGATGAAGCCGGCCACGGCGATCAGGCCGAGGGCGATCAGCACGTCATGAACCAGCGCGGCGATGGCGGCCAGGCCGTAGCGCACGCTGCCGAACCGCGCCCAGATGTAGATCACCACCGCCAGCAGCGACAGGAAGATGGCCTGAAGCGCGGTGAACTGCATGTCACGGGATATCTGCCCGGAGATCTGCGTGATGCTCTCAAGCGGTGAGTCCCGCGTCAGCGCCGCCAGGGCCAGCCGCCATTCACGCGCTGCCAGTGCCTCATCATCGCGCCGATCGAACTCCTCGGCCCGCGCCTGGTAG
>PUNN01000318.1 GCA_003552605.1 Phycisphaeraceae bacterium | reverse complement strand
TGCAGGCCCCGAAACAGAGTGGCTTGTCAGCCTTCCGGCCCGGCTTCCGCGGCCTCTGGCCTGCTCACCCCGACGGCGTTGCTCGCCTTCGAGGTGTCAGGGGTTGGCGGGGTGGTGATCCTCGAGCAGATCGAGTTGCCCGCCATCGGAGTCAAGCACAAGCTGCAACGCTCTCAGTTCCCACTGCCGGGCCCGGCGCTCGGCATAGACGAAGGCGTAGCCGGAATCGTCCGGGCCACGGAGGCGGATATTCAGTTCCGCCTCGCCCGATGGGCCGCTGGTGTTGATGCTCCCCGTGGGCATGAAACCATCACGGATCGGCTCGCCGAGCGCGGCGACGGCGCGCGGGTCATTGCGGATGTGCTCCATGGCCAGTTCATACGCCCCGCTCGACTTGAGCAGTACCACGATCAGCATGAAGAAGCCGAACACCACACCCGCACCCCCGAGCACACACACCGCCGTCACCCATTTCCAGTTGCGCTGTATCCAAGTCATGGCAGAACTCCTGAAACCCTCGAACGACACCACACCGGCCAGAGACACCGCCCGGACCAACCGGGCTGTGTGCATTGTAACCGGACCGATTGAATCGCAACTTGCCCCCCAAGCCGATCATTGGACCATGGCATAGGCTCTGGAAAAACCAGGGGTGGCATGGTCAGCGGCCAGCCGCGGCCGATGGCCATGCGAGTCCGCCGGTCGGTCGAGGCGCCCGGAACCCGGTGACCATGCCATCCTGCATGACTCGAACATTAAGGAGGGCCGCAGGAAACACCATGCATCCACGACTGGCAGTTACCGGCTCCATGCTTTTTCGCCGAGGGGCCCGATTTCTCATAACAACCGAGTGCCAGACGTTACTGCCCCTGATCCGCTTCTTCGCGCTTCAGGATCGTCCAGATCGTTTCCGCGGGCAACGTCAGCTTCACGCGGCCATCACCAGTGTCCATCTCGACCGCCTGATCCATCGCGTAGCCGTTTTCATCGAGGGCCGTGGCCTTCCATTGACTGTCGCCCGCCACGGCGAGTTCTAGCGTGGCGTCGATCTTCACCACCCCGAAGGGGAAGCTGCCGAGTGACTCGATTCTTCCATCTTCCTCGCGGAAGCCGTAAGGCCGGTCTTCGGTCATCGCCTGCACAAGGATGCGGCGGCTTTCTTCCAGCGAACGGTTGTCAAGCGATGTCACCATGATCGCAGCGTATTCGTTGCCTGATTGAAGCCTCGCTCCTTCGAGGTCGATCGGCCCCGTATCGGCAAGAAAGCCCGCGGCCCCGACCGTCCGTGGCGAGCGCAGCTTGATTACACCAGCGCCGTAATCCCATGTCAGCGCCCCACCGTGGCTGACAATGCGTGTACCCGTGAGATCGATTCCCCCGTTGCCACCGGCCTCAGGCAACTGCATATCCACCTCATCCCCGCCATCGGTTATCTGGCGAAGCACGGGGCCCACAAAGTAGCTCAGCGCCGCCTCGTCCTCGCGATGCGCTGATTCATCGGCATCGGCCGGCCTATCCGCGCGGCGGAGGGCCTCAAGACCCGGTGCATCGGCAAGGGCCTCACCCTCGAGTGCCAACAGCGATTCGAGCATCACTTCCTGGGCAATCGCCGGCGGAGCGGTCGACACATCGCCGCGACGGTACATCAGCGCAGCGGCGGGGAACATGCCCACCGTCGCGGGGCTTCCAAGGGCGAACTTCGCCATCGACGTATCGCGCACGTAGTTGCTGCCCATCGCGAACGGATACAGCCCATCGATGCCCTGGAGTGAACCGTACGCCGCGAGGATGAACGGCATGTCCGATCGGTACCGGTTGGGATGCGGCCAGTTGATCTCGCTGATGATGTGGGGATATCCCGCGACCTGGTGTACGGTGATCGGCAGTTGCCCCGGGTGCTTCACCGCCGCGCGGCTCTCGAAGCGATGGCCGGTGCGCACCTGGAAGCTGGCGCCCTCGCCTTCGTGCGGAGGATCGAAGTAACCGTGCCGGTCAATCACGTCCGCCGCGGTATAGCTGTAGCGCTCAAGGCCATCGAGCAGTGCCGGGTCCGCCGTCTTCCAGTTGCTTGCGATGACCAGCCCCTCGTAACCAAGCTCATCACGCAGGTAGTCCCGGGTCTCGGCATAGAACCGTTTCTGCAAGTCGGTGTAGAAGCGAGCCTGATCGCGCAGGCGATTCCTGATCGCCTCGCTGCGCGCGGTCTGTCGCAGCCCATCCCGGGTCAGGTGCCATGGTTCGTACAGGGCCATGCGCCCTGCCTCATGGTCATCATCCTCGTGCGCGGCGCCGCCCCATGCCTCGACCGCTTCATCAAGGCCGCCATGACGGTCGGCGAGGAAGTCGGCGAACTCCGCCTCGATCATGCGCCATTGCGGTGGCGGGACGTTGCGCTTGCTGAAGGTCCAGAAGAAGAGGCTGTCTTCGTTGACCGTCTCGACCATCGCCACCGCCGGGTCCCGCGCGAGCGGCTTGCCGGTGTAAGGATTTTCCACCGTCAGCATCTGCTCGAGCCAGCCACGATAAAGCTGCTGCATGCGCGAATTGAAGTAGATCAGGCCGAAAGGCTTGTTGTTGTCGATCTCATCGTAGCCTTCCAGGCCATCGCCCGGGCTTACATCGTACCAGAGCGGAAAGTACGTGCTGAGCGTGACGTATATGCCCTCCCGCCGCATTGCCGCCACAAGATAGTGCAGGTCATCGAGCCTGCCTTCATCGATCGCGGCGACATCGCCATCGCGGTCGAACAGCGCTGAATGGTACCGCACCATGTTGACGCCGAGCTTGGCCAGCCGCCGCGCGAGAAAATCAACCGACCGGCGATCGCCCGCCGCGTTGCCGCTGGCGACGTTCACCGCCCAGAACCGCACCGGTGTGCCATCGCCGAGCACGAGCCGGTCACCTTCCCGACGCACCGGCCCGTGCTGACCGGCCTCAGGCTCGTTCAGATCGCGCAGGTCCAGCAGCGCCTCATCGGTGAACGGGTCGGGCCCTGGTTCGAAGGGGAAACGGCCGGCATCGGCCTTGCCGAACCGCTCTCCCGGCTTCAGGTGCGCATTAGGGAAAAATACATCCCGGGTGAGGATGAACGCATCAAAACCGGCGGTCTGGCCTTCACCTTCATCGGCGAGCAGCTCGAGCTCGAACGTGGCCTCGCCCGCCTCGAGGTCTACTTCACCGAGGTAAACCCAGTTGGCCGGCACATGGGTGCGGATGGTCACGCTGTCCGCGAGCGCAATGTCCCGGCCACAGACTTGCCATGGACCATCATCGAACCGCCATCTGAACGGGCCGTGGCGCCACATCTTGCGAACCCAGAAGTCGTAAGTGCCATCCTTGGGGACTTCGATGCGGTAGCGGGCGAAGGGCACCTCGCTGTCGGGTTCGCGCTCACCCATGTGAGTCAGCCAGTCGCCGCCGCTGAGCAGCGCAGCCTCCTGCTCATCTTGCGGGTTGAACCATGTACTGTCAGGAAAGTTGGTTTCGATCGGCGCCTCCCCTTCCCACCAGCCCCAGTCTCCCGGCTCCTCACCCCCGCCGACGTTGGCCTCGGCCAAGGCCCCAACGCTCGCAACGAGGGCCCACACCATCACGGCGGCAAAGATGCCGCTGCGGCGCTCCACGGAAGGCCGGGGCCGGCGGCATGCGATACTCACGGTACGGCCCCATGCAAAGAAACGGTCATCAGGCAGGCAGGTCGACATCGCCGGGTCACTCCTGTGTAAGACTCACCCGGTCAACCAACGTCCCACGTCCCGCAAATCATGCCCGCTTTTGCGAAAGCCGGGCAGGCGCGATCAAGTGAGCCATCACGTTAACCGATAATCGCCGGTAGCGACCCCCGGGCCTGTGCGTCCGCGGGGGGGTGCGAGGCGTGAACGAGC
>PUNN01000403.1 GCA_003552605.1 Phycisphaeraceae bacterium | reverse complement strand
GTGGCCAGGTAGGGGTGGTATCCCGATGTGCCCGAGTGAGGCGGGCGCCAGCGGGGGCCGATCTGCTCAGCCCGGTCTTCGGTGGCGTGCGAGTAGTCAAAGTGCGCCCTGCCGTGCGAGGCATCCTCCTGCACGAGCACGCGGTCTTCGACGCGATGCACGTGGCCAGCGTTGCAAGCACGGCAAAGGCGAGGTGAGTCCGCACCAAGTGAAGGGGCATGGCAATGGTCCTTTAATGTCGCGTTTGGCGGCGCAGCCTAGTCGGCTGTTGAACATTTGCTGGCTGATGCATGAGACCAGCGCGGTTCTTCCACAATGACAAACGTAGCGGCGGCCGACGTTCACTCATTTGGGCGCCTCGCGGGAGGCGGTGTTGGTCACGATGACACGTGCAATGCGCGGCCCATCATTTCCGTGTTGACGGGCGCCAAAGTAGATGGTGTGTTTGCCGGGGCGGTTGAGTTCCAGGCCCCGTTGCTGCCATACCCAGCCCTGATTGTCGATGGGTATCCAGTTCCACCTGTCTTCCTCTGCGGAGCGCAGCCAGGCTGAGTCATTGTTGCCGGCATTGCCCCAGCAGTAGTAATGAACGTCATAGCGGCCGGGCTCCTCGATCTCAATGGTGAAAGAGAAGCTATAGTCCGGGTCCGGTTCAGGGTTGCGGCTGCTGTTGGTGGGAACGAACATCGTGCCACCCGGGACGTCTTCCTGATCCTTCCGGAGCTGCCAATGCCTGCCGTGGGTCATCTGATCAAAGTCGATTTCCTGATAGAAATCAGTGTCATGCGATACCCCGGCCACCTCCTGTGAAGACTCGGAAGCAAACGATGGGTTGTGGGCTCGCACGCGGAAGAGGCGCTGCTCGCCGCGACTGAGACCGGACACTTCATACTCAAGGGTGTCGGCCCCGACCCGCGCCACCTGCCCCCAGCTATCGCCTTCGTCACGGCTCTGTTCAACCGTATAGGCCGTGACGCTCTCGCCGAAGCTCCTTTCCCAAGAGACCCGCACTGCACGGTTATTGACAGTCCAGGTGTCCACGCCGGTCGGCGCCGGAGGCGCAGCATCTCCCACGGCAAAGTTGCGTTGCTTCGACAGCGCCGGGATATACGCATCATCGCCGTCCTGATAGGCGGTCACCCAGACAATCCCCGCTTCACCACTGAGCAGCAAGTCGTGCCCGTCCACAGTCGCCGGGCCGCTGTCGACCTCGTAGCGCACCTCCAAACCCGAACTCGCCTTAGCGCCTGGATCGATCCGCGCCGCGGCTCCCGGCTGGTCTTCGATATCCGGGAACTCGATCTGCTGCGGCTGCGGAACCGGTGTTCCGGCATCGGCCATCCGCTCGGCGACCTCCAGGAATTCGATCATGTTCAAGGCCACTTCCGCCGGCAGAACCGCGTACGCATGACCGCTCCAGCGGCGGACATCGTCATGATCCCAAACCGGCGAGTCCCAGATGACCCCTGTCCGTGGACGATACATCGAGTGGACCGTGTGAAAAAGCTGGCCGGCCTTACGGAGGTAATCCGGATCGCCCGTCCTTTCGGCCGCCAAAAGGTAGATCAACGCCATGCGCATGGTCCCGACGGTCTCCATTCCGCTCGGTCCACGGCTCTGGTAATAGGAGATGCGGGGCATCCGGTCCGCACCCTCATGCCAGAGCAGTTCCGCCCACTCGATTGTCGCCTCAAACAGTTCCTCATCCCAATCTTCTGCGTATCGCAACTGGTACAGGGCGTAGAAGGTCGGACCGTCGTCATCTGGGCGCGAGCCGTCGCTTCGGCCTTCGATCAGGTACCGCCGACCTTGGTGGGTCGCGCCGTCCAACAGGGCCTCGCGCATCCAGGCGGCGGCGCGATCCTCCACGTCCCTGTAGTCTTCAACGCCCAGTTCGTCGCGTATGCGCCCGAGCAGCTCCAGCCACATCCCGTTGGCTCGCGGAACGTTGTCCCAGCTTCGGTCGCTGCGGCTTAACGTGGTGCCCACTTCGCCGCTGCCGGCCGAGACATAGCTCCAACTTCCGTGTTGATCCTGCGTACGCCTCAGGGCGTCGGCCACCTCGAGGGCCCTGGCTTTCCAGAAGTCGGACTCGGTCATCACCGCCAGGTCCACCAAAGCCCGACCCATCCAGTACTGGGGACGAAACATGGTCTTATAGGTCGGGAGCAAATTGTACGGCCCGACCCGGTGCGCAAGAATGTAGTGGCCCGCCCGCTGAGCGGTCATCAGGGCCTGAGCCTCCAGCAGCGGGTCATCGGTGGTCTGCAATACCGCGCGCATGGCCATCGGTCCGAAACCGCCGACCATGGGTGGGTCGCAGTAATCCTTGCTGCCCGTGTTGCGCACGATGCTCAAACCCATGTCGTTTCCGAAAAGCCCACCGCCGTAGGGATTGGTCCGCATCAACCATCGCATATGGGTTTGCACCTCGTTGTGCCCGCGCGGCGCATCGTCCCGCAGCTCCACGGGGTAATCCAGATGCCCCTGCTTGCCCCAGTTTCCGGCCACCTGGTCGCTGTGTTCCTCCTGACCCGTCACGCGGTAGCTGCCGAAAACCATGTCGCCCACCCGTTCCAGCTCGATGTGATAGGCGACCGACTTCCCATCGTAAACAGCGTTGATGGTCAGCTCGCCCCTGCCGACATCACCGGAAACTGAGGGGTTTTGCAGCCGGCTCTCATCGTCGATCGCCTGACGACCGACCCATCCGCCGGCCATCGTGGTCTTCATGCTTTGCCGCGAATGGCGGCTTGCGGCATGGACGATCGAGTCCACGAGTGTGATGGACTCGGGCTGTCCCCGGTCGAGCGAAATGCTGGCGATGGCTCGGGCATGTCGATTCCATCGTCCGCCATCGGCGTGGCCGGGCAAGGGATTGCGGAGGTAGAGCGTCAGATGATCCGCTTCGGACCACTGCGGCAATGGCACCAGCATGCCATGCACCTCACCTGTCGCGGTGTGTGCTTCATCATCACGGGAATCGGTCCATTCGTAACTGCCGCGCAGCGTGTGCCGGTCTCGCTCCGCATCCAGCACGACATGAAAACCGTCTCCATGCTTGAGCGAGCCGGCGAGCCGAGAGCCGTCCCAGGACAGGTCATCGACGGCCACTGCATCCACCTGGAGGTTGCCTGCCAATCTGCCTCGCCGGTAGGCGCCACGATAGGGCTCGCTGACCGCTGCGGCATGCAGCCGGTCGCCTTCCACCTCCAAAACGATCAGCACCGGCGCGTGCCGGTCCGTCGCGCCAGAAAGGTTCAGGTGAATGACCTGCCGTTCAGTGGCGGCAGCGCTGACCGCATCGGACAGAAGCACAGTGCAGATGATCACGGCCAGCAGGCCGCACAAGGTCACAGGTGAGATCAGTTTACGTTCGGCCATGATAATGTCCTTTCCCGCCCTGGGTATGGACGGCTTTTGTGGTTTCGACATCCGGGTTTAGTCCTCCGCTCGCAGGTCGTAGCAGTAGATGCCGCGCTCGCCACGGATGAAGATGCGGCCGTCAACGATCGGATTGGAGGCCAGGTATGGGGAGTATCCCGATGTGCCCGAGTGGGGCGGACGCCAGCGGGGGCCGATCTGCTCAGCGTGGTCTTCGGTTGCGTATGAGTAATCAAAGTGTGCCCTGCTGTGTCTGGCATCCTCCTGCACAAGCACGCGGTCTTCGACGCGATGCACATGCCCGCAGTTCGATCGCCGCGTACTCACTTCGTGAAGGATACTACCGTCCGCGATGTCGATAACCAGCAACTTGCCGGGGGACCCATGGTTCTGGAAGAACACGAGGCCGTCCTGTGCGGCCGGCATCATCCTGGCCGGGCGGTGCCTGTAATCCCCACTCAAGCTCCACGCCTTCTCGGCGCCGTCCGGGCTGATGCGATAGGCGCCGAG
>PUNN01000421.1 GCA_003552605.1 Phycisphaeraceae bacterium | reverse complement strand
GTATTGACCGTTGAGCGAATGTCGCAGCCGGGCCGGGCGGTCCGGAATGGCTCTGGCGGGTAACGTCGAGCTGGGGGCGGCGGCCCTGACCCGGCTGCGATCCGGCCGTTGCGGGGCGGGGTGAGGCTCGCCAATCGTCAAGCGTCTTTCACAGGGTTGCCGATAACGCAGCGGTGATGCTTGAATCGCAACTCGCCCTGATCGAAAAGCGGGACCCTGACCTCGCCCGGCGCATCGCCTCGGCGACGCCGGCTCCGGTGGCGTGGTCCGCCGCGCGGAGTGGGGCGTTGACCGGGTCGCTCGCGGAAAACGGCGCAACCATCGCGCTTGCAAGCCGTTACGACCCGGTGGCCGAGGCCGGCAAGCTCATCGACCAGCTCGATATCGCCCGGCACGCCTGTATCGTGGTGATGGGCCTCGGCACGGCGGTGCATGTGCGCCTCCTTGCTGAACGCATCCAGGACCGCGGGGTGATCGTCGTCTACGAGCCGGACACCGCACTGCTGAGGGCCGTGCTCGAGAGGGTCGACTGTCGCGAGTGGCTCGGACAGGGCCACATCATCCTCGCCGATGACCAGACCGACCGGGCCACCCTCATCCGGCAGCTCGAGCCGGCCTCAGCGCTGATTACACAGGGGATGGCGCTGTTGACCCATCCGCCCACGCGGCGGCGGCGGCCGGAGGCGATCCAGCGGTTCGGCGAGACGATGGCGCAGATCACCGCCTACCTGCGAACGCAGGTGGCCACGGCAATGGTCAACGCCGCGCGAACCTACAGCAACCTGGTGATGAACCTCCACCATTACGCCGCGGGCGCCACGATGAACGATCTCCATCAGGCCGCGGCGGGTTACCCGGCGGTATGCATCAGCGCCGGCCCGAGCCTGTCGCGCAATGTACATCTGCTCACGGACCCGCAGGTCCGAAGCCGGGTGGTGGTCATCTGCGCCCAGACGACGTTGAAGCCGCTGCTCGCCCGGGGCATCCGCCCGGACATTGTCACGGCCCTCGATTACGCGCCCATCTCGCAGCGGTTCTACGAGCACCTGCCGCCACTGCCCGAGGTCACGCTCGTGGCCGAGCCGGTGGCCCATCCGGCCATCCTCGAACACTTTCCCGGCCCCATCCGCCTGACGCAGAGCCGGTTCCTCGACCGGTTGCTCGGCGACCGTGCCCGCACCCGCGTGGCGGTTCCTTACGGTGGGACGGTGGCGCACCTGTCGTACTATGTCGCGCAACATCTCGGTTGCGACCCGATCATCCTGCTCGGGCAGGACCTGGGCTTTTCCGATGGCCTTTATTACTGCCCCGGCACGGCGATCCACGATGTGTGGGCACCGGAACTCGGGCCGTTCAACACACTCGAGATGATGGAATGGCAGCGCATCGCGCGACACCGCGGCCACCTCCAGAAGCGCGAGGATATCCACGGCCGTCCGATCTTCACCGATGAGCAGATGTTGACCTATCTCGGTCAGTTCGAGCGCGATTTCGCCGCGGCGGAGGCCACGGTCCTTGACTGCACGGAAGGCGGTCTGCCCAAGGCGCATGCCACCACGATGGCCCTTGCCGAAGCGCTGTCACAACATGCGGTGCGGCCGGTGCCGCCATTGCCTCGGCCGCAGGGCGGACTGGATACCGGGCGACTCCGGACGGCGGCTGAAACGCTTCATGAGCGGTACCGGCAGGTCCGGCGGCTGCATTTGCTCAGCCGCGGGACGTTGCCGCTGCTCAACCGGATGCTCGACACGGGCGAGGAGTCGGCCGAATTTCACAAGGCCTATGCGAAGGTCGATGCCAATCGCCGGGCCGTGGCGACACTCGAAGATGCTTTCGCCCTCGTCAACGAAGTCAACACCGTGGGTGTTTACAAGCGCTACCAGACCGACCGGCACCTCGCGCTCAGCAGTGACCCTGACAACCGCCAGCGGCAGCAGCTCCACCGTGACATCGATAACGTCACGTGGATTACCGAGGCGTGCGGGGAGACGTTGAACATCTTCGAGCAGGGTCTGCACCGGCTGGAAGCGCAGCTTCATGCCCCGGCTGCAAGGGAAGCTACAACATGTCCCAATCAAGCCCAAACGCCGGTCGCCAAGGCGATGACACCATCCCCGATGCCGTTGCGCTAGTGCACTGGACGGTGCGTGGCGGGCTCGGCCTCGCAAGCGGTGCCGAAAGGCAGATCGCCGGATGCTCGCTTCTCGGCCACACGCTGCGGCGGGCGGCACGGATCGAGGGCATCGCGGCGATCGTGCTCATCTGCCCCGATGGTGTCGACCTCCGCGGCGCTGTCGATGGGCTCGAGCTCGCCCTGCCGCTGAAGGTCCATCCCGTCGAGCGTGAGAAGGCGATTGACCGCTTCGCCCAATGTCGATGGACAGCACGGCGATGGTCGGCCGCATCCTGGCGTGGCGGGCCGGGGGGTGCATGCATCTTTGATGAACTGCTGCCGGCTCAACCGCTGCTTGAGGGGCTCGATGCGGCGGGGGCAGGCAGCGCGATCGTGCTCGGTGCCGACTGGCCCCTGCTCGATCCGGCCCTTTGCAGCCGCATCCTCGCCCAGCACCGCGAGAACCCCGAAGCGTTCGCGATGACCTTCTCCCAGGCACCGCCGGGGCTGGCGGGCGTGGCCGTGGGGCGGACGGTGCTGGCCGACCTTGCGGCCCACCCCGGCACGAGCTTTGGCGCGATGCTCAGCTACCGGCCTCAGCGCCCGCAGGCCGACCCGGTGGGCAAGGATGTGTGCATCGGCATCAACCCACAGGTGCGCCAGGCCGCGTGGCGGTTCGTCGGCGACTGCCCGCGAGGCATCCGCCTGCTCGAGGCGATCGCCGCGCATGAAGGTGGTGTGCCGGAGGGCCTCGCGGCCGAGGCGGTCGCCGCGGCGGCGGTGGAGGTGGCCGGCGATGGTGCGCTCGATGAGTTGCCGAATCACATCACACTCGAATTGACGCCACAACGTCGGGCGAGCGGTCTGGCCACGCCGCAATACTACTGCACAATTGAACGGCCGCCGATTTCAGTGCAACTGGCGCGGTTGCTGATCGAACAGGTGGCGGCATGCGGGGATGTGACGTTGACACTCGGTGGTCTTGGCGATGCCCTGTTGCATCCGCAATGGGCCGCGATCGTTGATGAGGCGAGGCGGGCAGGCGTGTTCAGTATCGCCCTTGAGACCGATCTGCTCGAGGATGATGATGAACTTGCCGCCCGGCTGCTCGATAGCGGTGCGGATGTGATCGTGCCGCGGGTGAATGCCGATACCGCGGCGACCTACCATGAGGTGATGGGGGTGGACGCGTTCGACCGGGTCACGCGGCACATGGAGAACCTGATCAACATCCGCAATCGCCGCGCGGCCCATCAACCGGAGGTGCCCGCCGATGTGCCGTGGATCATTCCGAAAATGGTGCGCTGTGCCCGCACGCTTGGCGAGATCGAGTTGTTCTTCGATCGGTGGCTGACTTATGCCGGCCATGCGGTCATCGAGCCCGAGCCGCGGCCGGATGAGCACCTGAGCGCATCGCAGGATGCGCCGGCCCTTCGTGGCGGCCTGGTCCACATCACGCCCCCGCCCGGTGTGCTTCGCCACCGCTGGCTCAGCACGATGACCATCCACAGTGATGGCACCGTCCCCAGTTTCAACGAAGACTGGCTCGGCCACGATGCCGCGGGCAGCGCGGCGGCGCAGCCGCTCGCCTCCCTGTGGCACACCGCGCATCAGGCCCGCATGAGGCGGCTGGCGGAACTCGAAGCCGGGCCGGCCGCGGCCGGATTGTTGAGCGGTGACATGGAGTGGAGCCCAGGGCGCCCATCACCTGCCATGGTCACGGATCGGTGACATGGTCGAAGGCAAACGCATGTAGATGCGAAACCGGCTGGCTGCGTCAGCG
>PUNN01000355.1 GCA_003552605.1 Phycisphaeraceae bacterium | reverse complement strand
GGGCTCAGGACGCCCCGAGCGCCTTGCGGCCTCGCATGGCCATCGGGCTGAAGACCCAGGGCAAACGCATGTGCCTTGGGTGGCATGGTCAGCAGCCGTCTTCGGCTGATCGCCATGCGGCGAACCCCCAGTCACAGGCCGCCATGGCCATCGGTTGCGGACAGCCGCTGACCATGCCACCCGGTTTCGCGTCTACATGCGTTTGCCCTAGCTGAAGACCCCCCGGAAAGCCCGCTGACACAGCCAGCCCCCGAGTTGCCCGCCGCGGCGCGTGTCATGCGACCGCCGATTCGGCATGCCCTTCCGGAGGGTTGCGGAGCGCGCTCATTTTCTTTGTTAATCTACGGGGAAGCAGCATGGGGCTGAGTCATTCCCAGCCATGCTGTTCCGCCCAGGACGCCGCTGATGAGCCAAGCCATTACCGAGCAACAGGTCCGACACGTGGCACTGCTCAGCCGCCTCGAGTTGAGCGAGCAAGAGGTAGAGCGGTTCACCGCCGATCTTGCGAACGTGCTGGCGTACTTCGAGAAGCTCAGCGAGCTTGAGCTCGATGGCATCGAGCCCATGGCCCACGCCATCGAGTTGACCAACGTCCTGCGCGATGACCGTGAGCAGCCGGGTATGCCTGTGGAAGCGGCCCTGGCCAACGCCCCGGAGCAGGACCCACCGTTTTTCAAGGTTGTCAAGGTCCTCGGCGATGGAGATAGTGCCTGACCCCCGGCCCCCGGCCCCCGGCCCCCGGAAACCCCCCGGCCCCCGGAGACCCCAAGCCCTGGAAACCCTCCGGGGCCCGGAACCACCCGGCCCCCGAATGTGGCCCCTGACCATCGGACTCGGCAACCCCGGGTTTGCATAAGTACTCAAAACAGAACTCAGTCCCCCGATACCCCACGCCTGGCGGCTTGCCAGCCGTCGACGCCACCGTGAGCCTCGGATACCCCGGATGGACCCGACAGAACTGACCCTTACCGACCTTCGCGATGCCATCGCCGCCGGCACGATCCGGGCTGGCGATGCCATCGAGGCCTATCTCGCCCGTATTGAGCGGGTCGATGGGGGGCTGGGCTGTTACCGCGAGGTGCATGCCGACCGTGCCTGGACGCGTGCGCGCGATGTCGATGCCGGCACGCTCACGGGGCCGCTTGCGGGAGTGCCGATCGCCCTGAAGGACAATCTGTGTACGGCCTGGGGCTACACCGCCTGCGGATCACGGATGCTCGAGCATTACCAGTCGCCGTTTACCGCTACCGCCGTCGAGCGGCTCGAGGCGGCCGGGGCCGTGATGCTGGGTAAGACGAACATGGATGAGTTCGCCATGGGCTCATCGACCGAGGCAAGCGCTTTCGGCCCCACTGTCAACCCCTGGGACCGCGAGCGCGTGCCCGGCGGCTCCTCGGGCGGGTCGGCGGCGGCGGTAGCAGCGCGGCTCTGCGCGGCGGCGCTCGGTAGCGATACCGGCGGCTCGATCCGGCAGCCGGCCGCCTATTGCGGCGTGGTCGGGTTCAAGCCCAGCTACGGGCGGGTGAGCCGATGGGGGCTGGTGGCCTTTGCCAGCAGCCTCGACCAGATCGGGCCGATGACCCGCAACGTCGCCGATGCGGCCTTGCTGCTGGGCATCATCGCAGGGCGCGATCCGCAGGATTCGACCTGCGTGGACCGGCCCGGGGAGGACTACGTTTCGCAACTCGACCAGCCGATGGGCGAATTGCGCATCGGCGTTCCGAGACAGTATGTGCGCGGCGGCAACCATACCGCAGTGCAGCAAGCGGTCGAACGTGCCGGTGAACTGCTCAGCGAGCAGGGGGCGCAGTTGACCGAGGTGGACCTGCCCCACACCGATTACGGTGTGCCGACCTACTACCTCGTGGCCACGAGCGAGGCATCAAGTAACCTTGCCCGATACGATGGTGTGCATTACGGCTACCGCAGTGAGAAAGCGGGTGACCTGCTCGAGCTCTACAGCCGCAGCCGCGCGGAGGCTTTCAGTGATGAAGTCAAGCGCCGGATCATGCTCGGTACCTTTGCGCTGTCCAGTGGGTATTACGATCAGTACTATGCACGCGCGTTGAAGGTGCGGCGGCTGATCAGGCGCGACTTTGACCGCGCTTTTGAGCAATGCGATGTGATCCTTGCGCCGACGGTGACCGACCCGGCCTTCCGGCTTGGTGAAAAGGTCGATGACCCTCTGGCGATGTATCTCAACGATGTCTACACCGCCAATGCCAATCTTGCCGGCCTGCCGGCAATCCATGTGCCGACGGGGCTGGCTGAGTGTGATGGCGTGAAATTGCCGGTGGGGGTGCAGTTGATGGGGCAGGTATTCCAGGAGGTGCGGTTGCTTCATACCGCGATGCTGTATGAGAAGGCGGCCGGCCAGGAATTGCCGGTACCGCCGCTTGGAGGTACGGATTCGTGAAGTAAGATGGCGTTTCTACGCTGTGTCGAGGACAGATCGCGGTGGGGCAGGGCCCCGGTGCCGCGGAAGGGCGGGTGAGCCCGGCAGTCCAGATGAGCGGAGGGGCCGGGGGACGGAGTTCAGATGATGGGTAAAGAAGAGCTTTACGTCGGTGTGGACCTCGGTGGCACCAACATCCAGAGTGGCCTGGTCAAATCCGATGGCACCATACTCGCACGCGACAAGCGAAAGACGAAGGCCGAGGGTGGTGATGCGGTTGTGGTCGAACGAATCGCTGAGGCGGTGGCGAAGCTGGTCAAGGGGGCGGACGTGGACATGGGCGATGTCGCCGCCGTCGGCGTCGGCTCACCCGGCGCGATCGACGACACGAAGGGCATCGTGTTGACCAGCCCCAACCTGCGGTGGAACAACTTCCCCCTCGCTGAGGTGCTCGGCAAGCACCTCAAGCCGCCGGTGGTGGTCGACAACGATGTCAACGTCGGCGCGTGGGGTGAGTACATCGCCGGTGCCGGCCGTGAACTCGACATTCGCGACATGCTCGCGGTCTTCGTCGGTACGGGCGTGGGCGGAGGGTTGATCCTTAATGGTGAGCTATACCGCGGTCATCATCGCACCGCCGGCGAGATCGGCCACACGGTGTTGCATGCCAACGGGCCGCTCGGTCGGCGGACCCTTGAGAACTTTGCCAGCCGCACCGCCGTGGTCAACCTCCTGCGCGAGTTGATCGCGGCCAACCACCCGAGCGTCCTCGCGGAAACGGCCGGGCCGGACCTGGCGCAGGCGCGTTCGAAGGTGCTCAAGCAGGCCGTGGAGCAGGGGGATGCCCTGTCGATCGAGGTGATCCGCAACGCGGCCCGGTACGTGGGCATTTCGATCGCCAACGTGGTCACATTGCTCAGCCTGCCGGCGGTGGTGCTCGGTGGGGGGTTGACCGAGGCGCTTGGCCAGCAATTTGTGGACTGGGTGCAGGAAGCGTATAATGAGGTCGTTTTCCCGGCTGATCTGCGCCAGTGCCAACTGCTGGCCGGGACGCTGGGTGACGATGCCGGCCTCGTCGGCGCCGCCTTGCTGGCCCGGGCGAAACTGGCCGGGATGGGGGGCAAGGAAAAAAAAGTTGCAAAATGAGAGCCCCGCGCTTGAGTTCTGAAACGTAATCTGCTATAAATAAGTGTGAGCGAGGCGCGGGGGACATGATCCCGCCCGAGCCCGCCACCTGACATTGAGCTTTCTCCCCTCCGCCCCGTTGTCGCTTCGGTGGCAGCGGGGTTTTTTCATGCCCGGACCTCGACGGCCCCGGCCTCACCGCCCGCCCCTGCGCCCCCTGAACCCGCACAACGGTGTGGGCCCCGCGGGGCCGGCGAGCCCCAGGGCAAACGCATGTAGACGCGAAACCGGGTGGCATGGTCAGCGGCTGTCCGCAGCCGATGGCCATGACGGCCTGTGATTGGGGGTTCGCCGCATGGCCATCAGCCGAAGACGGCTG
>PUNN01000469.1 GCA_003552605.1 Phycisphaeraceae bacterium | reverse complement strand
TTCGACCTGCTCGGCGTATCCCCTCAGTAACACCGTAGCCAGAACGCTGCATTTTGCGCAGAATGTAAGATGCTGGAGTGAGTCAACTTACATGGATTGACCGGGGGTAAGTTTGGCTTAAGACAGCCCGCTGACCATGCTACCCAGGCTATATGCGTTCGCCCTGGGCGAAACGCGGGGCGACTTGACGCAATACACAGCAGCCTCCGCGTGAACACCGTTCACCTGCACGATCCTGCAACCGTGTTCTCAAGGGCTGGGAATTCGGCAGGGGGAAGTCACCGGTATTTTCCATCGCCACCGTTTCGGCGGTGAAAGCGGCCCCGCGTCTGCGCGATCAGGCCGCGGACCTGGAGCATCGTCAGGTCGGCCTGGACCTGTGGCACGATCAGCCCTGAACTCGCCGCAATCTCATCAAGTGAGAGCGGCTTTTCCAGTAACGCCACGATCCGCTGCTGGCTCGGGGTGAGCGTCTGCGCCGCAAACAGTGGTGCCTCCTGGCCATCATCACCGGCGCCGCGGCCACTCCCGGCTGCGGCGGTGTTGCCCTGCTGGGGCTGAAGGTCGGCCTTCAGCAGCGTGCCGCTTTCTTCGAGGGCATCGGTGACATCCCCAAAATGGGTTACCAGCCTCGCCCAGCCTTCACGGATCATCTTATGACAGCCTGCGGCGTGGCCGGTATCCACCCGGCCGGGCACGGCCATCACCTCGCGGTTGTGCTCCTCGGCTGCGAGCCGGGCCGTGATCAGCGCCCCCGACCGCAGCGCGGCCTCGATGACCAGCACACCAAGGCTCAGGCCTGAGATGATGCGATTGCGCGAGGGGAAGCTCTGTGCCGTGGGCGGGGCGGTCATGGGCAACTCACTGATCACCGCACCGCGCGCGCCCTCATCCTCGGCGATCTCATCGAACAACTCGATGTTGTCGGCCGGGTAAGGCTCGGCCAGCCCCGAGCCGAGTACGGCGATGGTGCGGCCACCGAGTCGCAGCGCAGCACGGTGTGCGGCGGCATCGATGCCATAGGCGCCCCCGGAGACCACCGTCAGACCTGCCTGGGCGCAGGCCGCGGCGAAGCGGTCGGCCTGCTCCCGCCCGTATGCGCTGCACCGCCGCGCACCCACGAGCGCCAGTGACAGTGCATCTTCATCGCGGAGTTGGCCGCGCACGTAGAGCAACGGTGGGGGGTCTTCAGTCAGCTTCAAGAGCCGCGGGTACTGCGGATCGTCAATCTCCAGGAGGTGAACACGGTGCCGCTGGATCAACTCGCGTTCGTGCGCGAGACGTTTGCCATCTGCAAGCTCATCGAGTTTGGCGCGAATCCGGCGGGCCCGGTTGGCAGTGATACCCGCGGCGTGGGCAAGGCGCTCGGGGCCCGCGTCGAGTACCGCCTCCGGTGATCCGAGGTGCTTCAGCGCCAGCCGCGTGGGCCGCGGGGCAAAGCCCGAGACCAGGGTGATCTGAAGCAGCGCATCGCGGCGGGCGGTGTCCATGGCCGGATTCTACCGACCCGCCACACCAGGTGCCGCGTTGACGAGCCCCCACGACGGTGACGAAGCGGGGGATTGCGGGGCTTGAGGGGGGATCGGGCGACGGCGGGTCCATCTGTAGCGATCGTGCGGGGTGTTTCGCCCGGGTGGAGTTTGTCGCCCGTAGGGACCGCCGCCGCTAAAAACACGGCCATATCGTCAGCGAGTGTTGATCCGCGTCTGAGGCGGGGCCGATGACACAGACCGGTCGCCAGAGTCGGCGGCCACCAGCGTGAGGCCCCGGTGTGTGCCGCGGCCTCGGAGGTCAAGCCAAACCACGGTCGTCGCCTCCGCTCGCATCGCTCCGGTCAACAGTGAACACCGGTCGTCGGGCGCGGGCCAGTCAGGAGAGGGTAAGCTACCATGAGTCAGATCATGACCAACGTGAATTCGCTGATTTCTCAGCGGGTGCTCAACCAGAACAACCAGGGCCTGTCCAACACAATGGAGAAGCTCGCCACGGGACTTCGCATCAACCGCGGTGCGGACGATCCGGCCGGCCTGATCGCCAGCGAGAAGCTGGGGTCGCAGCAGGCCAAGATCGGCGCGGCGATGAAGAACCTCGAGCGTGCCGACAGCATCGTCAACATTGCCGAGGGCGGGCTCCAGGAAGTCAGCGGCCTGCTCAGCGAGTTGCAGGGCCTCGTCACCGAGTCGGCAAACGATGCCGGCCTGACCACGGAGGAGAAGGAAGCCAACCAGCTTCAAATCGACAACATCCTCAGCACCATCGACCGCATCGCCGGCAACACCGACTTCCAGGGTACCAAGCTGCTCAACGGCACCTTCGGCTTCCAGGCGACGGTGACCGACGACAGCGTGCGTGACTATGAGATCAATGCCGCCAAGTTCGAGGGTGACAGCCTCGATGTGAAGGCCACCGTCACACAGTCAGCCCACCGGGGCGGCCTCTTCATGTCGGCCGGTGGCAGCAGCCTTGACTTCGGCGGGGATCCCGATGCCTCGTTCAGCTTCGTCGTGGCCGGCAAGGAAGGGAACAAGGAGTTCCTGTTCTCCTCCGGCACCTCCACCTCGGACATGGCGACATCAATCAACGCCTTCAAGGATGTGACCGGCGTCTCGGCCGCGACCAGTGGCGACGGCCTCGTGCTCAAGAGCACGAGCTTCGGCTCCGACTCCTTCGTCGGCATGCAGGTGACCGGTGGTGGCTCGGCGATGGATGCCGGTGCCGGCGGCGGCATCTACAAGATGGACGAGAGCAATAACAACGCCGCGGATACCGACAACGGCACCGACTTCGCTGACGCCGGCTCCGAGGTCCGCCACATCGGCCAGGACATCGAGGGCACGATCAACGGCCAGGCTGCCAGCGGCCAGGGAACCAATCTCAGCGTCAGTGGCGAGCAGCTCGATGTGCGGCTGAACCTCGATGCCGATGGGGCCCAGACGATCGGGACCATCGATGCGCTTGAGATCACCGGCGGTGGGGCGAAGTTCAACCTCGGGCCGGATGTGAACATCAACAGTGAGGTCCGGATGGGCATCTCGAATGTCTCCACCCGCAGCCTCGGCACCACGGACATCGGTGGTGAGTTCTATCGGCTCCAGGATCTCGGTTCCGGCCGCCATGCCAACGCGGTCAGTGGCAATCTCGGCGATGCCCAGCGCATCGTGGACAACGCCATCGACAATGTCTCAGGGCTGCGCAGCCGGCTCGGTTCGTTCCAGAGCCTGACCGTGCAGTCGACGATGAACAGCCTCGGGGTGGCGGAGGAGAACACCGCCGCCGCTCAGAGCGCGATCCGTGACACCGATTTCGCCAAGGAGGCGGCCGCGATGACCCGCCAGCAGATCCTGTCCCAGGCCGCGACCAACACGCTGGCCCTGGCCAACAACGAGCCGCAGAACGCGCTGGCACTGCTGGGCTGATCATCCCGCCTCGTACACCGCCCCGGGCCGCAGGCCCGGACGACCGTAAAGTTTGGCTGATGAAGGGACGCCCCCACGGGGCGTCCCTTTTTTTGCTGCGCAACTTGGCCGGCCGCGGGGACAGCGGGTGCATGACACTTCTTGCGGGTTCCCTTTTACGTAAAAGCAGGGGGTTTGCTGTGTCAGCGGCCGTCAGCGGCCGATGGCCATGCGGCTCCGAGGGGCTGTGGGCGGCCCGGGGCTCCCATGGCCATCGGGCTGAAGACAGCCCGCTGACATAGCCAGCCCACCACATGCTGAGATCGAAAACACCCGCGAGAAGTGTCATGCACCCGGGGACAGCCGGTGAACCCCGGGGTGGTTGAATGCCCCTGGGGTGACCGCTATAGACGTTTGACCTGAGACAACGGGTGACTGTCTTGAGGCCGTGGTTGCAGCCACCAGCGGAACCGGTTGAATTGTTGAGGGCGCCACAATGCCGCATTC